>JBCDGG010000005.1:0-73236 GCA_038757905.1 Pseudomonadota bacterium
CCCCCCCCCCCACCTTGCGCCCGCCCCCCGCGGCGGCCCCCCTCCGGCCTAGGGTGCATTTAGGCGCCCCCCCTCCTGGGGCCGGCCGCGGCCCCGGGGGGCGCCGCGGCCCCGCGCCGGATGGTTGGCCGTCACTCACTCGGCGGGCAGGGCGTTCACCGCGATGGTGTCCTCGTCGGCGCGCGGCAGATAGGTCAGCTTTTCGGAATCGCCCGCCCAGATTGCCGACAGATTCACGATGGGGATCGCCATCAGATCTTCCATAGTCAGGGCCATGGCCTGCTCCAGCAGGGCCTTGCGCTCGCCTTCGTCGATTGTCCCGAGTGCAGTCTGCACGAGACCGTCGATTTCAGCGTTGGAGTAGCTGAAGTGGTTGAACACGCCGAAGGAGCCTTCCTCCTCTTTGGTATGCACCATCGAGGACAGGATGTAGGAGGCCTCGCCGGTCAGCGAGCCCCAGCCGTTCATCATCAGCGAGTATTCGCGGCCCGATTGCGCCGGGAAGTAGACCGCGCGCGGCGTGGCGTTCACGGAGGCCTCGATACCGATCCGGGCCAGCATCGGCCCGAGCGCGGCGCAGATGTCGCCGTCCATCGGCAGACGGTCGGACGTGCAGTGGAGATCCACCGCGAACCCGTCCGGATAGCCCGCCTCGGCGAGCATCGCCTTTGCCGCATCCAAATCGTAGGTCAACTCCGGCGAGGTCGGCGACCATCCGAAGAAGCCTTCCGTGATGATCTGCGAGGCGGGCGTCGCCAGATCCTCCATCACGCGGCTCGCGATGGCCTCCCGGTTGATGCCGAGGGAGAGCGCCTGGCGGACGCGGATGTCCTGGAAGGGATTGCTGTCCAGCGCGCTGCCGTCCTTGGCCCGGACGAGGGGCGTCTCGTCTCGGTAGTCCGGGAACAGCATGAAGATGTAGACCGAGGAGCCCGAGAAGACCTCCAGCCCGTCTTCGCTGCGGATCCGTGCGACGTCGGTCGGCGGGGCGTAGTTGATCAGGTCCACCCGGTCCGACAGCAAAGCGGCGACCCGCGCGCTGTCGTTGGAGATCTCGGAGAAAGTCACCTTATCCCAGGGAGGGGTCTCGCCCCAGTAATTCTCGTTCGGAACGACGACCATGTCGCCCTTCGCGGCCCAGCTTTCGAGCTTGTACGGCCCCGTTCCGATCGCGGCCGCGCCGGAGTTGAACTCCGACACAGGGGCGTCGATGGGCACTTCCGAGGGGATGACGAACAGGCGCGTCAGGTCCAGCGGGAGCGTCGCCGCGGGAGTGTCCGTCTTGAACTCGACAGTCAGATCGTCGACGGCGGTCGCCTCGACGATGCGGCGCGTATAGGTGACGAGGCCGCCATCGGGGCCGGCCGCCTCGGGAATGCGGTTCACCGAGTGGACGACGTCGGCCGCGTCGAGCGCGGAGCCATCGTGGAACGTGACACCCTCGCGCAGTTTGAACCGCCAGGTCAGCTCGTCCACCGGTTCCCAGCTCTCGGCCAGACCGGGCTGCAGCTGCAGGTTGTTGTCGCGCGCGGTGAGCGTGTCGTAGACGTTCTTCATCGCCGAGACGTTGATCCCGATGGCGGAAAAGTGCGGGTCCATCGATTCCGCGCCCGATCGGACGCCGATGGTCAGTTCCTCCGCAAAGGCAGGTCCGGCGACGGCGGTGGTTGCAACGAGAGCGGCCAGCAGCGGCCTGCGGGAATGGTGCGGTGTCATGGACGTAGTCTCCCCATCGGTATCATCGGAGGCATACTTGCCACCGTTATCGCAGCGGGGTCCTGGTCCCGGCAGACGTTCCTGGTGCGTACGCGGCCGGCCGAGCGAATGCGCGGCGAGCACTGCACCCTCTTTTTGGACCAAGACGTCCCCCCTGTGCCTGTCGATGGTCGACAATCAAGCGCGTTCTCGCAAGCGTTATTTGTAGGTGGCGCCGTCCGACCGGGCCCAGTTTGCATAATTCTCTACCGATTGCTCAATGTCACAGCACTTCGGGTCGCCGATCTCGGCGCGCAGACGGTCGATGGACAACGCACGGCGGTCTTCCTTGACGTGCAGGGCGACGTTCGGGGTTTCGCCCTCGGTTGCAAGCCGGCAGAGGCTGCCCGGATAGTGCCGTGCCAGGGCTTCTCCCCAGGCGAGCACCGACCATGTGACGCCGGTCGACACGTTGTAGAGGCGATGGCGCAGGGTAGGCGCGGCGAGCAAGGCGGCCACGATACGGGCGACGTCGGGCGCATAGATCCAGTCGCGCGCGTCGGTGCGTTCGAGAAGCGCTGGCTGACCGCTCGCCAAAGCCTCCAGGATCTGAAACTGCGGGCTGGGCGTGTCGCGTACGCCGGTGCGCCGTTCCCACTTGCCGAACGCGCCGGACAGGCGAAGGCTGACTACATCGAGGCCCCAGACCTCGGCCATGCGTGCGGCCACGCGCTCGGATGCGAACTTTGTGATGCCGTAGATGTTCCGGGGGTCGGCCTCGTCCTCCTCCCGCAGCGGGCCGGAGCCCTGAAAGGCGGCCGCGCCGAAAGCCCCGGCACTGCTGAGGTTGAGGACGCGTTTCAGCTTGGCGTCCCGCGCGGCCCGAAGCGCGTGGAGAAACCCATCGAGATTGACGCCAAGCGTCACTTCGGGCGCGTCGCGGTCGCGCTCGAGACCGGCCGTGACCGCCGCGCCATAGACCATCGTTTCGGTACCGGGAGCCAGTGCATGGGCGACAGCATCGGGATCGCGGACATCGCCCGTGACCAGCGTGAGCGCCCCGGGAAGCCGCCGGAGGGTGGCCAGCGCCGCCTCCGGGGGCGGCGCGATGTCGAACAGCGTAACGGCCCGCCCGCTCGCGAGCGCGTTCTCCACGATGTTGAGGCCGACAAACCCGCCGCCCCCGATCACTAGCATGGTCATCTCGTCTCTCCTGTCTGCGCAGCCGCGATTGCTTGGGTCGGCGCGCTATTGGGCCATCGTCGCGCGATTTCGCATCGCTATTCCACCCCGATCTGTGCAGGCTGGGCGAAAAGCGTCGCAATGCCGGAGGGTTGGGCCCCATGCAGATCTCGAACACACATTGGCAGCAGATCGAGCGCTACCTGGAAACGGATGACCGCTGCATTCTGCCGCTCGGATCGACGGAGCAGCACGGGCCGCTCAGCCTCGCCGTTGACGCGATCCTGGCCGAGAAGGTCTCGCTCGATGCGGCCGAGCCCCTCGGTGTTCCGGTCTTTCCGCGGATGAACTATGGTCTCTGCCCCTATTTCGCGGCTTATCCCGGCTCGGTCACCCTGCGGGTCGAGACGTTGCTGGCGGTGGTGCGCGACATCCTCGACAGTTTGCGCGAGAGCGGGTTCCGGCGCGTGCTGATCGTCAACGGGCACGGCGGCAACGCGCCGGCCGGCGCGGCGGCGCTCGACGTGATGCGCGCGCATCCGGAGATGGCGATCAAGTTCCACAACTGGTGGCAGGCGCCCAAGACCTGGGCCAAGGTGCAGGAGATCGATCCGATGGCGAGCCACGCCTCATGGATGGAGAACTTCCCCTGGACGCGCCTGGAAGACGTGCCGATGCCAAACGCAAGGAAACCGATGGTGGATCATGACCGCATGCGCGTGATGGGGCCGGCGGCCGTTCGCGAGTTGCTGGGCGACGGCGTCTTCGGCGGGGTCTACCAGAAGCCGGACGCAGTGATGCACGAGCTCTGGGAGGTGGCCGTCGCCGAGACGCGGGCCCTGCTGGAAGGCCCCTGGGCATGAGCGCGCCGCTTCTGATCTGGGGGGCTGGCGCCATCGGCGGCACGATCGGCGCCTATCTGATCCGGGCGGGCGTCGACGTTCTGTTCGTCGATCAGGCGGCAGACCATGTGGCGGCCCTGAACGCGGACGGCCTGAGCATCGAGGGGCCGATCGAGGCCTTCACGGTTCCGGCGCGCGCGGTGGGCCCCGAGGATGTGCAAGGACCCTTCCCCGCGATCTGGCTGTGCACCAAAGCCCAGCACACCGATGCGGCCACGTGTCAGCTCGCCCCGCATCTCGCGCCGGGCGGGCATGTCCTGTCGTTGCAGAACGGGCTGAACGAGTTGACCATCGGCGGCCTGATCGGGGCAGAGAACACCCTCGGCGCGTTCGTGAATTTCGGCTCCGACTATCTCGGCCCCGGGCGCATTCTGTTCGGCGGACGGGCCGCCGTGGTGGTGGGCGAGCTTGACGGGTCCGACAGCCAAAGGCTGGCCGAGACGCACCGGCTGCTGTCGATCTTCGAGCCGAACGCGATCATGACGCCGGAGATCTGGGGCTACCTCTGGGGCAAGCTCGGCTACGGGGCGCTGCTTTTCGCCACCGCCTTGACCAACGATAGTATCGCCGATGTGCTGGCGCGTGACGCCTACCGCCCCGTCCTGACGGCCCTCGCACGGGAACTGACGGAGCTGGCCGTGGCCCAGGGCGTCGCGCCCAAAGGGTTCAACGGCTACGATCCTACCGCCTTTGCGCCGGGGGCCGCACCCGCGGCGGCGGATGCCTCGTTCGACGCCATGGTGGCGCATAACCGTACCTCGGCGAAGTCTCACTCCGGGATCTGGCGCGACCTTGCCGTCCGCAAGCGCAAGACCGAGGTCGACCCTCAGCTGACGCTGCCGATCTCCATCGGCGCCGAACAGGGATACGACATGCCGCTGACCCACCGTCTCGTCGGGTTGATCCAGGATATCGAGGCGGGCAGGCGCCCCCTGTCGTGGGAGACGCTGGATGCATTGAAAGCCACGTTCGAGGACGGAGGTCAGGGATGAAGCTCGAATTGACGGGGCGCCGCGCGCTGGTCACCGGTGCGGGCCAGGGTCTCGGCCAGGCCATCGCCACAGCGTTGCTGGACGCCGGCGCCGAGGTGACTGGCCTGGACATTGATGCCGACGCGCTGGCCGCACTCGACCGGACGGATGTGAGCACCGTGCCTTTGGACGTCACCGATCCCGACGCGTTGACGGGCCTCGTGTCGAGGCTGGGCGGCGTTGACATCGCGGTGCATGTGGCAGGCGGTGTGCGGGGTCAGGTCGGCCGTCCGGTCGAGGAGATCTCGCCCGAGGATTGGGAGCGCATCGTCGCGGTCAACCAGACGGCCGCGTTCTATGTGGCGCGCGCGGTTGCGCCCGGAATGAAGGCCGGCGGGTGGGGACGGATCGTGACGATTTCCAGCCGTGCGGGGCTCGACGTCAGCCTGACCGGCATTCAATCCTACGCGAGCGCAAAGGCCGGACAGATCGGCCTCGTGCGCCAACTCGGCCATGAACTGGGAGCGTTCGGGATCACGGTCAACTCCGTGGCGCCGGGGTTCGTGCGCTCCAATCCCACGACCGAACGGCAATGGGAGGCGCTGGGCCCCGGCGGTCAGGCGCAATTGGTGGAACGGATCGCCATGCGGAGGCTCGGGACGCCCGCGGATATCGCCGCGGCCGTTCTCTTTCTTTGCTCCGATCAGGCGGGATGGATCACCGGGCAGGTGCTGTCGGTCGACGGGGGGCGCTGACCGGTGGGTCGCTGGCACGCTCTGGTCTGAGCCTTGGTCTTGGGGGCTGTGCCGTCTGCGATGCCCGGAGGCACCGGTTCGTTGCGGCGACTTCCCGTGGTCGTTTCGCGCCGGGCGCGGCTCAGCCCGGCAGCGTCGCCATCGCGGCCTCCAGGCGCGCGCGAATGGCCGCCGGATCCGCCATGACGGCGGTCATGCCGTCGCGCGCGACGTCGGCCAGGGCGGGCACGGCGGCCTCGATCAGGCGGCGGCGGGTCTGGGCGCGGATCGTGGCGGGAAGGCGCAACAGGGCCTCCGAAAGCCGGCACAATGTGGCATCGTCGAAGACGTGCTCCCATGCCTCGCGCTCCGGGCCGAAATCGAAGGGCGGGCGAGCGGGACGGCTGGCACGCAGGCCCGCGGTCGCCCCCTCGTCGACCCGGCCATCGCGGATGATCACGCCGTAGTCGTGCTCGGCCGCGCGCAGGGAGACGAATCCCGCAACCACATCGCGCAGCACGGCGGCGGGATCTCGTGCAAAGGGATCGCCGAAACCGCCGCCTCCGGCCGTCAGGATCGTCACCCGGTCACCGGCCTCCGCCTCGTACATGTCGAGCTTGCCCAAATCGCGCTCGTCCGGCAGCCCGTGGTTCAGGACCACCCGGCAAACGGCCCCCGGCGCACCCCCGGCAACCCCCCAGGGGCGAAACACGAACCGCTCCAGGCCGCGGCCCAGCACCGCGGTGCCCGCCTGCTTGATCAGAACGCGCATCTCCAGCCCTGTGCCGCCGCGCCACTGACCGGCGCCGCCCGAATCCGGACGCAGGCCATAGGCTTCGATCACGACGTCGGTGTCCGCCTCGGACCGCTCCAGCGGCGTGTTATAGAGGTTTGCGAGCCCGCTATCGCGCCCGTCTACACCATCGCCCCCCTGACGAGCGCCCGTGCCGCCCACCAGCGATTGGATCACCATCACCGAGCGGGTGCCGGTGTCCGGGTTTTGCTCGGCGATGACCGTCGGCACGACCGTCCCGCCCGACGGGGCCGGGATCAGACCGGGCAGCGCCGTGGCGATGGCACCGACGACCGCATCGTTGATCCGGATCGCGGTGGCGTGGCGCACCCCGACAGCGGCCGGAAACTCCGGATTGAGGACCGTGCCCTTCGGCACATGCACCGTGATGTTCTCGAAAAGCCCGTAATTGAGCGGCGCCGTCGGATCGTAGCTGCCGATCAGATGCATCAGCTTCAGCGTCAGCCACGGGTGCCTCAGCCCGCCGGTGGGCACGTTGTAGGCCGCGATCACCTGCGGATCGGAGCCGGTGAAATCGAGATGCACGTGTCCGTCCGTCACACTCATCTCGCACCGGATGCGGATCGGGATCGCCGTTGCATAATCGTCGTCCATGTAATCCCAGAACGTATAGGTCCCGTCCGGGATGCGCCGCTGTACCGCGCGGGCTTTCTCGCTTGCATAGGCGACGGTTGCGGACTGCGCCCGCTCGAAGACGTCCGCGCCGTAGCGGGCGATCAGGTCGGCCACGCGGCGCTCGCCTACGGTGAGGGCCGCGAGCATCGCTTTGATGTCGCCCATGTTGAGATCGGGTACCCGGCAATTCGCGCGATAGATCGTCTCGAAGTCCCGGTTCAGTTCGCCCCGGTTCACCAGTTTCATGGGCGGGATCTGCAGCCCCTCCTGAAAGAGCTCGGTGAACCGGGGAGAGATCGAGGACGGGACGCCGCCGCCGATATCGGCAGAATGGATGAAATCCCACCCGAAGCAAATGATCCGGCCGTCGTGGAAATACGGCTTGATGAGCTGAAGATCGGGCATGTGCGTCGACAGCCCGCCGCTCAGATAGGGGTGGTTGGTGATGATGACGTCGCCCGGCGCCAGATCCGGGATCGCCCGGATCGCGACGCCGCAATCGAGGTCTAGAAACCCCGAGACCCCCATCGAGGCCGGATAGGCGAAGAACTTGCCGTCGAGATTGGCCAGTGCGGTGGCGAAATCGGCCGCATCCTTGACGTAGGTCGACCGTGCCGTCCTTGCGAGCGTGATCGCCATCTCTTCGGTGACGGCCTGCATCTGGGTCTGCAGGATCTCCAGCAGAACAGGATCGAAGCCACTCACGCGCCGCCCTCCATCCGCCGGATCATCAGGTTGCCGAGCCGGTCCGCGACGGCCCGCCATCCCGGCAGGATCAGAACGGTCGAATCGGGTTGCTCCACGATCGCCGGGCCATCGACGGTCGCGCCGCGCCCGATGGCGGCCCGGTCGTAGACGGGCACATCGCGCCAGTCCGCGTGGTGCACCCTGCGGATCGCCCGGGGCTGCGGCAGCTCGCCCGGGCGCACCTCGGGAAGGCCGATCTGCTCGACCTTGCCGACGACCGAAAGCCGCAGCGTGGTGATCTGCACCGCCGAGTCCGTCTCGATGAACCCGTAGAGCCGGTCATGCTCCGCATTGAAGAGGTCGATCAGACGCGCGGGCGCGAGGCTGGCAAGGTTGTAGGCAGGGACCTCGATGGGCAGCTCGAACGCCTGACCGGGATAGCGCATGTCGCAGGTCAGGCGCAGTTCGTGGGTGCCGATCAGATCGCCTTCGGCGGCGACCCAGGCCAGGGCCTCCTCCTCCATCTCCGTCAGCAGCGCGGTGATCCCGTCCCAATGGGCGCCGTCGCTGTCCGTGGTGATCCGGGCCTGGCGCACGTATTCCCGCCGGACATCGGCGAGGATCGCGCCGAGCGCGCAAAAGGTGCCCGGCAGGCGCGGCACCAGTACGCCATCGAGCCGCGCCTCCTCGGCCAGCATGTTGGCGTGCGTCGGGCCCGCCCCACCAAAGGCCGCCAGCACGAAACCCCGCGGGTCGAGGCCCTTCTCCGCCATCAATTTGCGCAGCTCCGTGGCCATGCGCGCCGTCGCGACCCGCAGCGCCGAAGAGGCAGTGGCCACGGCATCGGCCTGTCCCGCCGCCGCGCCGACCTCCGCCAGCGCTTCCTTCGCCGCCTCAGTCTGCAAGGCCAGACGGCCGTCATTGAACCGCGAAGGATCGAGGTAGCCGAGCGTGAGGTAGCAGTCCGTGACCGTCGGTCGGCTGCCGCCTCGGCCATAGCAGACCGGGCCGGGATCGGCGCCCGCGCTCTCCGGGCCGACCTTGAGCAGACCCTGCGCATCCGCCCAGACGATCGAGCCGCCGCCTGCCCCGATGGCCGACACGTTCACCACCGGCAGCATCAGGGGATAGTCCCCGATCAGGGTGGCATTGGTGAACTCCAGCGCGTTGCCGCGTGTGATCGAGATGTCGGTGCTCGTGC
This sequence comes from Pseudomonadota bacterium, assembly GCA_038757905.1. Classification (GTDB taxonomy): domain Bacteria; phylum Pseudomonadota; class Alphaproteobacteria; order Rhodobacterales; family Rhodobacteraceae; genus HLUCCA09. The sequence goes on from JBCDGG010000005.1 coordinate 8,802, forward strand.
CGCCCATATCGAATGTGATCAGCGACGGCTGGTCCGGCGCCGTGCGCGTCGCCGCCAGCACGCCCGAGGCCGGGCCGGACAGCACCGTGTCGATGGGCCGGTCCTGCGCCGTGACCAGCGACACCGAGCCGGCATTGTTGGCGGTGATGTAGACGGGGGCCGTTACCCCCAGCCCCGCGAACCGGTCCTTCAGCCGGTCGAAATAGCTTTCCATCAGGGGATGGACGTAGCTGTTCATGCAGGTGACCAACGCGCGCTCGTATTCCCGCATTTCCGGCCAGATCGCGGCCGAAGCTGTGACCGGAAGGCCGGGCAGCGCCTCGGCCAGCGCGGCTGCCACCTCCGCCTCGAGCATGGGATCGCGGTAGGAGTTGAGCAGCATCACCGCCACCGCATCGTGGCCGCCCGCCGCGATGGCGCGGCCGGTGGCGGCAATCTCCTCGGGATCGGCGGCGTGCATGACCGAGCCGTCAGACAGCCCGCGCGCGCCCACCTCGAACACGGATTCGCGGGGGATCAGCGGCTCCTCCCGCCCGGCCGTGAAATCGTAGGAGTTGGGCATGCGCGCGCGCGCGATCTCCATCACGTCGCGGTTGCCGCGCGACACGACGAGCGCCACGCGCGCGCCCTTCTGCTGGATGATCGCATTGAGCGCGAGCGTCGTGCCATGCACGACCAGTTCGATCTGATCGGGCCGGACGCCCTCGCGGTCGATCAGGGCCGACACCCCGGCCTCGACGGCGCGCGAGGGATCGGCAGGCACGCTCGGTTCTTTGTGAAACGCGATCTCGCCGCCGCCATCGGACCGCGCCAGCACGAAATCCGTGAACGTCCCGCCGACATCAATGCCCAACCGGTAGCGCAAGCTCATCAACAATCCTTCCCAATCCCCATGGCGCTCCGGCCAGAAGTCGCCGCGCTCTCGGACCTCACCAGACGCGCCGCCGGGGGGCAAGCAGGCCGCCGGCTGCTTCCATGGGCTGAAAGCATCCTCGCCGAGGGCATCCCAGCGCGTTCAAATTGCGCCACCGCCGGGCCGAGATACGCCGCCTCCACCCGGAGCCGCCCCGCAGGCCCCGCCCGACGGTTCATGCCAGAGCGGCGGCGGCCCGATGCGTGCCGCCCTTCTCGGAGGACGCGGTCACCGTCACCGACGCGTCCGGTCCGGCGGCCCGCACCAGCCATTCCGTCTTCGTCGAGACGCGGGACCATTGCTGCCCCCAGTTCGAATAGGCATAGCGCCGCTCGTTGCGCCCGGCGAGATGGCCGAGCGACACCTCTTCCGGGTTCATCGCCACCTCCGCCGACGTGCAGGCGATCGAGACATGGGCGGGCTTGGCTACGCCGTTCTGGATCGCCACATCCGACAGGTTCGTCGGCAGGTAGCCGTGGTTCGAGACGAAAGCCGTCACTTTGAAGAGGTCCGCGCCCAGGGGCTCCACCGTCACCTCGTCGACACACACGCGGGGGGCGGCGGCGGCGTGGCGGAGGTTGAACAACACGTTGTTGTGGCAGATCTCCTCCAGCAGCTTCCCGGGCGGGTTGCGGTAGCTCCAGGTATAGACCATCCCGCCGATTTCGACCGGCCCAAGCTGGGGATGCTCGAACGGCTCCCAGTCGCGGAAGCCGTGATCGCCGACATGCGCGATCACCCAGTCGAAAACCAGCCGCTGGGTCGCCGCGTCCCGGGGTCCGAGGTTGTAGTACCCCTCCTTGGGCACGCCCGCCGTCCGCTCCAGATCCCACAATTCGGTTGAGAAGCAGATGATCCCCATCTCTTCATAGACCCAATCCTTGAGGCTGCCGTGCCGGGCCTTGGACTTGTCGGGCGTGAACTCCTCATAGGTCGAGATGGTGGGATAGCCCGTCAGCCGCTCGCCCACCGCACCCAGATCCTTGTAGAGCGCCAGATCGGGCGGGCTCATCTCGGCGTCCACCTTCATCATCGAGGGGCGCAGGATGATCCCGCCATGGGTGTGATAGGCGCACATGCCGGCGATGTTGGGGTGGGTCAGGATCACCTGGCCCATGCCGAACGCCTCAGGTTCGGAGAACGGATAAGCGCCCGCGCCGTATTCCCGCGGCGACCAGTTGATCGGGAAGTTGCGGTTCATGTTCCCGTCCTGCTGCGGGTCGATCTGGACATGAACGCCGTCGTAACTCTCGACGACGCCCTCGGGGTAGAGGCGGAAGTACTCGCCGCCTTCCTCGCCCGGTTCGCGCTGGATCAGGATGCGGGGTTCGTCGGGGTCCTTCTTCCATTCGCCCTTCGGGTCGGGCACCCGCATCTGCACGATGTAGCCGTCGCCGTTGATGTCCTGCGCGATCAGCCCGTCCTTGCGGTCGTCACCGGGCAGGACGCGGCCATTGCCGCACCAGGGGTAGTAGGGCTGGGTCAGGGCGTATTCGGCGCCGTCGGGGTTGATCCGGGGCAGGATGTAGAAGACCTGCTGGTCGACCAGACGCGTCACCTCCTCGTCTTCGCCGTACTTCGTCAGCAGGTACCAGCAGGCATAGAGCGCGGTGGCCGAGGTCGCGTGCTCCTCGGCATGGATCTGCGCGTCGATGTAGTAGCCAGGCTTTTCCAGCGCCGGGCCGGTGTCGGGGTTGGTGATGGTCAGGAACCACACATCGCGCCCGCGAAACGTCTTGGCGATGGAGGTCAGCGTGCAAAGCGCGGGATAGGCGTCGGCCAGCGCTTTCAGATGCGCTGTCATGGCCTCGTAATTGTGGTAGGTGTCGAAGGGGATCGAGACGGGCATGGAAGGTCCTTGAAGGTGTCGGCGAAGGTGTCAGCCCGCCATCTGCCAGGCGTTCAGGCGCTGCCCGCTCAAGAGCGGATCGCGCGTTTCGGCGATGCGGAGGAAGGCGGGGGCGAGGCGCTCGGGGTCGACCCATTGCGCCTTGAGGTCCGGGGTATAGTTCGCCTCGGACATGGGCGTGTTCATCGGCTTGCCCGGCGTGATCGTGCAGGAGACGATGCCATGCGCCGCGCCCTCCATCGCCAGGCACTTGGAGAATCCTTCTAGGGCATGCTTGGCCGCGCAATAGGCGCTCTCGTTCACGAAGCCCTTGATGCCCGATTGCGACGAGACGAAAATCAGCGCCCCGCCGCCCCTGGCCTTCATTCCCGGCCACACGGCCTGCGTCAGCTGGTGCGCGGCCTGGATGCCGACATTGAGCGTCGCGCGGAAGCTTTCCAGCGTGACCTCCTCGATAGGTTGCGTCCGCAGGATGCCGGCATTGTGGATCAGCGTGTCGATCCCGCCCGGCGTCTCCGCAATCGCTTGCGCCGTGGCATCGGCATCGCTGAGATCGACGGTAATCGCACGCCCGCCGGTTTCGCTTGCGATCGCCGCAAGCGCCCCGGCATCCCGATCCATTAGGACAAGCTCCGCGCCCGCCTTGGCGAAGGCCCGCGCGATGCCAGCGCCGAGGCCCATCGCCGCGCCCGTGACAAGGACGCGCTGCTCCGACAGGGGCACCATCAGGCCGCGCCTGTCATGTCCAGATCCTCCCACCGGCGTGACGCTGTGGACGCGACGACGGCGTCCAGCACCATCTGGTTGCGCAGGCCATCGACGAAGGTCGCCCCGCGCTGCAGCGGCCTTTCTGCAGAGATCGCGCCGACGAGTTCCTGAAGCGCTGCCAGGACCGAGACGTTCCAGATCCCTTTGTTGAGGCCCGGCAGCGTGGCGTTCGGGTCTGCGACGGAGATATCGGTAAAGCTCTCGCCCGCCTTGGCGACGTAGAGTTTCTCGTCGGCGTTCGACAGCGTGATCGAGCCCTTCGTGCCGAAGATCTGCGTCTCGTTGCCCATGTTGTTCGCGGCGACCCCGCTCATGAACACCTGAGCCAGCGCGCCGCTCTGCATCCGCAGCGTCAGGTGGGTGAGGTCGTCCGCGGTGGCCGTCCAGGCCTCTCCGGTGGTTTTGCAGATCCGGTCGGGGATCACGGTCAACGCCTCGCCGATGACCGACGCGGGCTCGCCCAGCCACCAGCGCAGCATGTCGACCTGATGCGAGCCGTTGGCGCCCAGCCGGCCGCCGCCCATCGCTGCGTCCGACCACCAGTCGCCTTTGGGGCGCGAGGCCGGGTTGGCCCAGGAGGCGCCGATATTGGTGATGTTGACATGCCGGATTTCGCCCAGATCGCCACCATGGATCAGCTCGGCAATGCGCATCCGCGTCGGGTTGAACCGCAGTTCATGGTCGATCATGTGCAGCCGTCCGGCGGCGCGGGCGGCGTCGAGCATCTGCCGCGCCTCGCCCGCATGCATCGCGGTCGGCTTTTCGCAGAGCACATGGGCCCCCTTGGCCAGAGCGGCCAGCGTCATCGGTGCGTGCATCACCGTCGGTGTGGCGATGCAGACCAGATCCAGATCGTGCCCGGCGATCATCGCCTCCCAATCGTCGTAGACCGCTTCGATCCCGTGGGGTTCCGCTGCGGCCTTCGCGCTGTCCATCCGGCCGGAGGCCAGGGCGACGACCTGCGCCGCGTCGATATGGGCGAGGGCGGGCAGATAGGCGTCGCGGGCGAAGCTCGCCCCGATGATACCGACGTTGATCATGTGGTCTCCTTTGCGGTGGCCGCCGCGCGCACTTCCTCGATGTCCACCCGGCTCTTGCGGGCGGAGGCGAGGATGCAGGCTTGCAGCATGTAGAGGGAGTGCAGGTGATCCCGCCCGGTGCATTCGGCGGCGGTCTCGCCCCGCATCATGGCGACGAAGCGGTCGAGCAGCGCGGCGGCATCCGTGATCCAGGGCTCATGCGGCGGCAGGGGTACGGGCGTCAGTTCCGGCGCCATCCGTTTGGCCCAGGCCAGATCCCCGAACATCGCGCGCTGCTCGACGATCCCTTCGGACCCATCGGTGCGCCAGTTGAAGTGCATCGGCTCGTGGCCCGATTGCCAGGTGCCCTGGTAGTTGACGCTCATCCCATTGTCGAAGGCGATCAGGGCAGAGACGTTGGTGTCGCTGGCATACATCGTCCAGGACGGGTTCCAGGTGTGCGCCTGCACATGCACGGGCTCGGCCCCGTAGACGTAACGCATCAGATCGAAATGGTGGATCGACTGCTCCCAGAGCATTGGATGCGCCATGGTCAGCGGGTAGGAGTTCAGCCGCGCCAGCGTCCCGTCCCGCCAGCGCTCGTAGGTGAACCGCCCGAAGCCGGGGGTGCCGATGGCGCCCTCCTTCAGCAGCCGTCGCTTCTCCTGCGTGACGGCGAGGTAGCGAAAGTTGAGCCCGACAATGAGCGGAACGCGCGCGTCCTCTGCCATCTCGACGAAGCGGGCGGCGTGGGCGACATCATCGGCCAGCGGCTTTTCCGCCAGGATCGCAAGGCCCGCCTTGCAGCATTGCGCAATCTGATCGTCGCGCCCGCCCGGCGGGGTGGCGAGCAGCACGGCGTCCGCGCCGGTGCCGATCACGTCCGCCAGCAGCGTGCCGACCGGCAGGGCGGGGTACCGCTCGGCGGCCTGTGCTCGGGCGGCAGGGTCCGGGTCGCACAGCGCGACGATCTCGACGGATCGGTTGGCGCCGGCTACCTCGAGCCATGTCCGGGCGCGGGCGCCGAGGCCGACAAGGATCACGCGGACCGGCGTCATGGAGCGACAAGGGTCAGCGGCGCGATGGAACGAAAGTCGTCGTCTTGCAGCGGGCCGCCCCGCCACATCAGCACGGTGAAATGCCCGTCCCTGTCGAACACCGTCGCGCCCATATGCCAGACGCCAGGATTGAAGATCACGCCCATCGTGCCCGGCATCAGAAACGCCAGCGCCTCGTCTGGGAGGGGGCGCCCCGCGGCATCGGACGGCATCACCATCACCGCATAGCGCGACACGTCGAGCGGAAAGAAGCACTGCGCGGCAAAGGGATGCCGCTCGATATGCGCGACCGTCAAGGGCAGCGACTGCGCCTTGACGCTGTTCACATGCAGCACCGGGGCGCTGGTCTCCGGTCGGGCATGCAGGCTGTCGCTGTAGAACCGCCGCGCGCCATTGGCCTCCGGCGGCACCACAAGCTCGCCAAAGGGCGAGAAGGCATCGGCGCGGGGCGGCAGAAGGGGCACGGTCGCGCCGCTCATCCCGTGGCCCTCGAGGGGGCAACATGTGCTCGCCAATGGTCGGCGATCTCGGCCCGCTTGCACACCCAGACGCCCGGCGTGCTGTCGATGTGATCCATGAAGCGCACAAGGCCCGCGAGCCGCCCGGGATGGCCGATCACCCGGGCATGCAGGCCCACCGACATCATGCGCGGCATCTCTGCCGCCTCCGCGCGCAGCACCTCGAACGTGTCGATCAGGAAATCGGCGTAGTGCCGGGCGGAGTAGACGTCTCCGGCCAAAAGCTTGGCGTCGTTCGTGACCATGGAATAGGGGATGACCAGGTGATGCTGCCCATCCACCTCCGTCCAATAGGGCAGATCGTCGTTATAAGCGTCGCTGTCATAGTCGAACCCGCCATGGGCGACGACCAGCGCGCGGGTGGATTGCGACGGCGCGTAGCGGCAATACCAGCCCCGCGGGGAGCGGCCGAGGCTGGCCTTCAGGCTGTCATAGGCCTGCGCGATATGCTGCGCCTCGGTCTCCGGGTCGAGGCGGTAATGCTCCAGCCAGCGCCATCCATGGGCGCAGATATCCCAATCGGTGTGCGCGATGGCGTGCGCGATCTCGGGCGTCCGCTCCAGCGACAGGGCGCTGGCGAAGATCGTCAGCGGCAGCTTGCGCTCGTGGAACAGTCGATGGAGCCGCCAATACCCGACGCGGGAGCCGTATTCGTACATGCTCTCGGCCGCGAGATCGCGCTCGCCCACGGGAACGCGGCTGGCCCGCACCTCGGTCAGCGCCGTTTCGGAGCGCCCGTCGCCGTCGCCGATGGAGTATTCGGAGCCCTCTTCGATGTTGAGGACGAAGTTGACGGCCAGCCCGGCGCCGCCCGGCCAGCGGATATCCGGTGGATGGGCCCCGTAGCCCGCGAGATCGCGCTGCCGCGTCATCGCGCGCGTCCGCCTATCGCGCCGCGCCGCCGCTCACACCGCCTCGGCCCCGGACCGCTCATAGGCGGCCAATTGCTCGGGTGTGTAGACCTGCATGAACTCGATCTCGATGCCGCCCGCGTCATTGTCGAGAAAGGCGACCCAGCCTTCGGGATGCGGATGGCTGCCATAGACACCGCAGGCCTTGCAGAGGCGCAGCTCGGCGCCTTGGGACTTGGCATGCGCCAGAGCGGCATCGATGTCGTCGACCTCGTAACAGATATGGTGGAGCCCCTCGGCCCCCCGTTCCTTGATCCAGGAGGCGAACCGCCCGTTCGGGTCGGTCGATTCACAGAGCTGATATTCGATCCCGCCGAGATAGAAGAGCGCGACCTTGTTGCCGGACTTCTTGAAATGCGTGATCTCGGTGTCGGCGGGAACGTGCAGGAACTTGGCATAGGCGTTCAGCGCAGCTTCGGCATCTTTCACGGCGAATGCCATATGCTTGATGCCTCTGACATTGGGATTGTCTGACTTCACGTCCATTCTCTGTTCCCCTTAGCTTGCCGTGGCCGTCTGTTCGGCGCGGTAGGCCGCAACCACGTCACCCATACGTCTCATCGCGATCCGGATCCGGTCCACCGGCTGGGTCATCGACATCCGCACGAAATCGTCGGTGTGATCGCCGTAGATCGTGCCGGGGTAGATCATCACCCGTCCCTCTGCGAGCAGTCGCTGGCAGAACGCGCTGGCGGTGATCCCAAGGCCGAGGCTCGCGACATTGGCGTAGACGTAGAACGCGCCCTGCGGCTCGGCATAGCCCATGCCCATCGCGTCGAGCCCCTCCAGAATGGCGCGTCGGCGCGCGTCATAGGTCTGGCGCATCTCTTCCACGCAGTCCTGCGCGCCGGTCATCGCCGCGAGGGCGGCGTGCTGGCTGACGGCGGCGGTGGAGATTGCGAAGGCATGATTGACCTCGGACATCGGCGCGATCAGCGCGCGGGGGCCGGCCAGATAGCCGATCCGCCAGCCTGTCATGGCATAGGCCTTGGAAAAGCCCGAGAGGGTGATCGTGCGCTGCTTCATGTCGGGCAGCGAGGCCACGGGCAGCACGGTGTTGTTTCCGAAGGTCAGGCGGGCATAGATCTCGTCCGAGATGACGATCAGGTCGTGTTTCCGGGCCAGCTCCGCGATCTTCTGCACTTCCGAGGGCGGCGTGACGGTTCCGGTCGGGTTGTTGGGGTTGATCAGGACGAGGATCTTCGACCGCGCGGTGATATGCGGGGCGATCATCTCGGCCGTCAGGGTAAAGTTCGTCTCCATCGTCATGGGGATCTTCACGATGGTCGCGTCCGACATCTCGGCCGCCTGCTGGTAGGGGTTGTAGCCGGGGCAGGGCACGATGATCTCGTCGCCCGGATTGAGCAGCGAGAGCGCGATGATGAACATCCCCTGCTGCCCGCCGGGCGTGATCATGATCTCGTCCACCCCGTAATCGGCCCCGCCATACTGGCGGATGTTGTCCGCGATGGCGGCCCGGAGCGGTTCGATCCCCAGGGGGTGCGTGTAATGGGTGGCGCCGTTGGCCAGCGCTTCCTGCCCGGCCTTGACGATATGGGCGGGCGTGTCGAGATCGGGGTCGCCCCGGCCCATGCGGATCACATCGTCGAGCCCGTTGGCGATGTCGAGCATCTTGGTGATGAGCGCCCCGTCCGAAAGCTTGACGCGGCTGGCGAGGCGGGGGTCGAGGTCTGTCATGCGGCGCGCTTCCTCAGGCCAGGGCGTAGATATCGGAGAACTTGCGCGTCAGATGCGCGATGTAGGGCTCCGGGTCGAGCGTGCGGCCGGTCGCCTTCTCCAGTAATTCGTCGCGCGAGAAGCGGCGCCCGTGCTGTGCCACGTGCTCCGTCATCCAGGTGCGCAGGGGGGTGTATTTGCCGGCATCCAGCCCCTCCTGCACTTCCGGAACGGCGGACGTCGCCGTCTCGAAGAGCTGTGCGGCCATGATGTTGCCGATGGTGTAATTGCAGAACGTCCCGATCTGACCGGAGGACCAGTGCACGTCCTGCAGCACGCCCTGGGCGTCGTCGGGCACGTCGACGCCGAGGTATTCCTTCATCGCCGCGTTCCACGCTTCCGGCAGGTCGGCGACCTGCAGCGAACCGTCGACCAGCTGTGCCTCCAACTCGCAGCGCAGCATGATGTGGAAGTCGTAGGTCAGCTCGTCCGCCTCCACCCGGATGAAGCTCGGCTCGGACCGGTTCACAGCGCGATAGAACTCCTCCTCCGACACGTCGTCCAGAAGGCCGGGATAGACGGCGCGGATGTCGCCCATGTGGTTGGCCCAGAACGCGCGGCTGCGCCCCACATGGTTCTCCCACAGGCGCGACTGGCTTTCATGGGCGCCGAAGCTGACGCCACCGACGGCATAGAGGCTGATGAGGTCGGTCGCGAGCGGCGTGCGGGTATAGGCCGGATCCACCCCCTGTTCGTACATGCCGTGCCCGGCCTCGTGCAGCGCCCCGAAGAGCGACATCGGCATGTAGCTCTCGGACACGCGCGTCGTGATGCGCACGTCGTTGCGCGTGAAAGAGATCTCGAAGGGGTGAACGGTCGTGTCGAGCCGCCCCCTGTCCAGATCGTAGCCGACAGTCTCGGCCATCGAGAGGGCAAAGGCCATCTGCGCGTCGGCGGGAAACCTGCGGAGCAGGAAGTCCGACCGGGGTTTCTCCGCCTCGGCGATGGCACGCACCAGCGGCAGCATCCCCTCGCGCAGGCGGGCAAACAGCGTGTCGAGCCCCGCCTTGGTTGTCCCGGGTTCGAACCGGTACATCAGCGCGTCGTAGGGGTGATCGGCATAGCCGATGGCCTGCGCCATCTCGCGGTTGATCTCGACCATCGTGGTCAGCGCGTCGGAGAAGAGCGCAAAGTCGGCCTTTTCGCGGGCCTCGGCCCAGACCTCATGCGCGGCGGAGCCGAGTTCCGTTTTGCGGTGCAGGAGCTCCGCCGGGATGCGCTCGTGATAGCCGATCGCTTCGCGCACCTGGGCCACGATCCGCGCCTCGGGGCTGTCCGCGGGCTTGCCGGAGACCTCCGCCTCGGCCCCCTCCAGCGCGCGCTTGGCCTCGTCGGAGCACAGCAGGTTGCGCGCCGCAACGGCGAGGGTGGCCAGCTGCTTCGAGCGGGTCTCGCTGCCGCCCTTGGGCATCATCGTGCGCGCGTCCCACGACAAGACCGAGCCGGCGTTCAGGAAGTCGTTGACCCGGCCCATAACCTCCAAAAGCGCGGCGTAGCTCATCGCGAAAAAGCCTCCTTCACAGCAGCTAAGGGCATTCCGGCAGCGGGCCGGACGGGGCGCCTGCACGGTGCTTGACACGCACTATTGCGCGTGCGACGGATCTCGACAAGCACAATGTCGACAATCTACTGATGGCAAGCCGCTCCGGGCGAGTCAAACCAAATCACCGCCCATTGCGCCGCGGTTCACGCGGGAAAGGAGGCCGCATTGACGGGATCAGAAGGCCATTCTCTGGCCACGAACGAAAGCACGTTGGTCGAAATGGCGGTGTCCGCCATTGTGACGACACCGGCCGTGCGCCCGGGCCAGTACATCCCCCATCCCGATGGCACGGGTGCGGTTCTGCCGGGCATGTACGGGATCACCTACAACGTGCGCTGCGGCGACCGGGCCTTTGGTTGGGCCGGCGATCATGTCGAGCCCGGCGTGTCCATCGACGATGACGGGCATTCCGGCCGCCACCACGCGCTGCACTACCTCAACTGCATCGGCAACGACGCCATGGTCACCTCCGGCATGGCCGCGGGCGCCACGGGGACGGTGATCGGGGAACATGCCCGCATCCTCGTGCAGTTCGACGCCGAGGCCCATGCCCTTATGGCGCCGGGCGACCGGGTTCAGGTGATGACCAGGGGCCAGGGCCTGACGCTGCGCGACTATTCGGGCGTCGCGCTCAAGAAGATGAGCCCGCGCCTGTTTCACGCCATGGGCATCACCGAGGCCGACGGGCGGCTGCAGGTGAAAGCCGCCGTCGAACTGCCGATCCGCATCATGGGATCGGGGGCGGAGCTGAACTCCGAATATGTCGATCAGGATCTGATGTCGGGCGACCGGGCGCTGATGGCAGAGTTGGGGATCGACAAGATGCGGCTGGGCGACATTATCGCGATCCGCCATGCCGATCATCACTGGGGCCGCTCCTATCGCGAGGGCGCCGTGTCGATCTGCATCTGCATCCATGGCGACAGCATCATGACGGGCCATGGCCCCGGCATCCTGACGCTGATGACCGCGCGCGCGGGCGAGATCGACTTCACCCTCGATCCGTCCGCCAATCTTGCCGACCTCCTCAAGCTGGGAGCCTGACCCATGAGTGTTGCCACCAACGCCGCCGATATCGTCTGTGTCTCCGTCGCCGGAAAGGTCGCGAACCCGGTCCTGTCGGGTCTGCCTGCCGAGCCCTACCGGCTCGACGCCGATGGCCGCGCCTTCCTGTGGCCGACCTTCGGCGGCATCGTCTACAACGTCTCCTGTGGGGACAGCGCGTTCGGTTGGTCGGGCGATTGCGTGCATCCCTCGGTCAGCATCTCGCACCCCGACGCCAACAAGAACCGCGGGCTCAACGTCTTTGCCTGCGTGGGAAATGAGGCAATGATCGTGAGCGGGGCGGCGAAGGGCGAAAAGGGCGTCGTCACCGGCAAGTCCGGCCGCTTCTCCGAACAGGTGATCATTCATTTCCCCGTAGATGTGCGCCGCAAGATCGCGGTGGACGATCAGATCCTCGTCAAAGCCGAGGGGGTGGGGCTGGCATTGCCGGAGTTTCCGGAGATCACGTTCAAATCCCTCTCGCCCGCCTTGTTCGACGCGCTGCCCAAGACGGTGGAAGACGGTGTGCTGAAGATGGGCGTCACCGCCTCCGTCCCGCCGCATATGATCGGGGCCGGGCTGGGCCTGACCTCCGAAGGCGGCTCGCTGCATATCCAGTCGACCGACCGTGCGGAGCTTGCCGCGCAAGGGCTCGACAAGCTGCGCCTTGGCGACGTGGTCGCGCTCCAGGACACCGACAGCCGCTACAACCACGGCTATCTGCGCGGCGCGATGAGCATCGGCATCGTCGGGCAGACGGACGGGCCGCGCGCGGGCTACGGCCCGGGCCTGACCATCGTGATGACGTCGCCCACGGGGCAGCTCGGCTCCCATGCCGCGCCGGAGGCCAACATCGCCGACATCCTCGGCCTGACGGCATGAGCCAACGGATCCCCATGACGAACGTGGACCGCGCGCAATTGCGGTCCTTTGTGGCGGAGGGGTTCGAGGCGCTGGGCCTGACGGCAGAGGATGCAGGGATCTTCGCCGATGCGCTGATCTTTTCCGAGTTGCGGTTTCATCCGGGGCAGGGGCAGGGCGTGGCCCGTCTCCGCCGGTATCAGGAGCGGATCGGCAAGGGCGAGGTCGATCCCCGCGCGGGGTGGTCCGTCGTCAAGGAGGGGCAGGCGCTGGCGCTGGTGGACGCCCATAACGGGATCGGCACGGTCGCAGCGGCCAAGGCCATGCGGCTGGCCATCGACAAGGCGAAAGAGGGTGGAATCGGCACGGTCATCGTGCGCAACTCCACCCATTTCGGCTCCAGCGCGGTCCATGCCTGCCAAGCGCTCGATCACGGCTGCCTTGGCGTCGCGATGACCAATGCGGGCCCGGAAATGGCGCCCTGGGGCGGGCGCGAAGGGGTGACCGGCACCAACCCGTGGTCCATCGCCGCCCCGTCGGACAAGGGCTTTCCGGTGGTGCTCGACATCGCTCTGACGACCGCCGGCAAGGGCATGATGAAGTGGCACGCACGCGAGGGGCGCCCCATGCCACTCGACTGGGCGCTGACGCCCGAGGGCGAGGAAACCGATGATCCCGCCGCCGCAATGGCGGGCGCATTGCTGGGGATCGGCGGGCACAAGGGATACGGGCTCGCCTTCGTGACCGAGGCGCTGACCGGGGTTCTGTCGGGCGGCGGCTTCGGCCTGACGCCCTATGCCGATCCCAAGAAGCTGGATGTCTCCCATTGTCTGCAGGCCATCGACATCTCGTGGTTCATGGACCCGGCCGACTATGCCCAGCGCATGGGCGCGTTCGTGGACATGTGCAAATCGCGCGCGCTGCGCCCCGGGTTCGACGAGATCCTCGTGCCGGGCGAGCAGGAGGCGCGGCGCATCGCGGCGAAATCGGCCGCCGGCGTTCCGCTCGACGACCTCGTCCTGGCGGACCTGCAGGCGCTCGGTGCGGAGCTTGGCCTGAAGACGACGCTCGACCCTTTGGGCGTCTATACCGGGGCCACCCTATGAGCCCCCATCCGTGACGGAGCTGCGCCCCCTCCCGCCCGCGTTCTTCGCCCGCGCCCGCGACCGACTGCGCGCCCGGGCCGTTGCGGCGGGGCTCGACGGGCTGCTTCTTCTGCGCGCGCCGAACCTGGCCTACGCGACCGGGCTGTTCCTGTCCGCCAACGAGCGCCCGATGGGCGTGTGGCTGCCGGTGGCGGGCGCGCCGATCCTGATGCTGCCGGATCTGGAGCGCGAGAACGCCGAAGGCACCGGGCTGACGGATCTGCGTTTCTATGACGAGTTTCCGGGCGACGTGCCGCCCGTCCTGTGGATGCTGGACCAGATCGGACAGAAGGCCATCGCCGTCGACCAGCTCGACGCCGCGCTCCTCGACGCGGCGCGGGCGCGTCTGAAACGGCTGGATCTGGTGGATCACGCCATGGCGGCGCGCGCGGTGAAGGAGCCCGAGGAGATCGCCCTGACCCGCGAGGCGGCGAGGTTTGCCGATCTCTTCCTGACACGCCTGCATCGCGCCGCGGCCGACATCATCGCCCAGGGCGGGACGGAGGCCGATCTGATGGCCGACGCCATGGCCCATGCCCGCGCCGCCCTGATGGACACCCACAAGGCGGCTTTTGCGGGCACGCCCATGGGCATCACCGCCTCGGTCCATTCCGGGCCGCGTGCCGCCTTGCCCCACGGCGCCGTTCTGGAACGCCAGCCGCGCGCGGGCGAAACCCTGATCGCCGGGATCGGCGCCAGCCTCGGCGGCTATCACGCCGAGAGCGGCGCGACCTTCACGCTGGGCGGACAGACAGCCGAGCAAACGCGGATCATGCGCGCCATGGCGGCGTGCAACGATGCGGCCATCGCCGCCTGCGCGCGCGGCGTGGCGTGCCGGGAGGCCAACACCGACGCGATGGCGGCCTTGCACGAGGCCGGTCTGGGCGAGGCCATCCGGCACCGCATCGGCCACGGGATGGGGCTGGAAGGGCACGAGGCCCCCTGGCTCGCGCCCGGGGACGACACGCGGATCGCCACAGGCATGGTCTTTTCGAACGAACCCGGCATCTACCGTCCGGGCCTGGACGGCTATCGCACCATCAACACCATGATCGTCACCGAAACGGGGGTCGACGTTCCGTCCCGTTTCCAGTCCGACACGCCCATCGCGGCGCGTGTCATCCCACTCTGAGGAGGCCCCGATGCCCGAACCGCCCGCCTGGCACTATCAGAAGATCACCAAGCCGATGTTCGAGGCTGCCCCGGTCGATACGGTGTTCTTCGGGCGCGTCCTGACCGCGGTGGGCGACGAGATCATCGAAGTCGGGTTCGTGCACCTGAAGGACGGCAAGATCGCCGCGGTCGGCGCCCGGTCGGACGCGCCTGAAGGGGCCGAGACGGTCGAGACGCATGGCAAGACCCTGATGCCCGGCATGATGAACTCCCACGCGCATCTGAGCTGGGACGGCATCCACGAACTGAGCCAGCAAAGCATGTTCGACGCGCCGGAGATCCGCGCCTACAAGGCGGCGGGCAACATGATCAAGAGCCTGCGCGCCGGGATCACCCTGGTGCGCGATCTGGGGGTCCACAACGCCAACCTCTTCGCCAAGCAGGCCGTGGCGCAGGGCATCTTTCCCGGGCCGCGCCTGCTCGTCTCGGGCGAGGCGATCATCCAGACAGGCGGCCACACCTACTGGGTCTGTCGCGAGGCCTCCGGCGCCGACGAGATGCGCCGCGCCGTGCGCGAACAGGTCAAGGGCGGGGCGGATCTCATCAAGATCATGGCCTGTCACGACACGCTGGAGTTCACCGACGAGGAACTGCATGCGGTCATCGACGAGGCCCATCGCAACCGCATCCCGATCACCGCCCACGCCACCTACAACGACTGCATCAAGCGGGTGGCGGAGTTCGGGATCGACTGTATCGAGCATGGCGGCTCGATGACCGACGAGACGATCCAGGTGCTGCTCGACCGCAAGCTTCCGGTCGTCACCACGTTCTCGGCGCTTGTGATACAGGCCAACGAAGAGATCGCGCGCGCTTTCGGCATCCCCGAATGGAAGATCGCGGAGCGCAAGAAGGCCGTCGCCGACAAGACCCGCTTCGACGGGCTGGTGCGGGCGTCGAAGGCCGGCGTGCCCATCGTCTTCGGAACCGACGCGGGCAGCCCGGCGGTGGAGCACGACCGGATCGTGCCGGAGCTGGGCTTCATGGTCGAGGTCGGCGTCTGCCCCGACAACATGGATGCGCTGCGGGCGATTACGGCCCGCGCGGCGGTGCTGAACGGCTTTGGCGATACGCTGGGCACGCTGGAGGCCGGTAAGCTCGGCGACATGATCGTGGTCGACGGCAAGCCCGATCAGGATCTTGCGGCGCTAGAGCGGGTCGAGATGACGTTCATCGACGGCAAGAGGATGCACTGAATGTCTGTTCTGGCTGACCGCACCGCCCCCCGCATCACCGAGGAAGACGGCGCCTTTCGCACCAAGATGCTGGGCATCGCGGCGGGCCTCGACGGCGTGATCGCGATGGGGCGGGGCGACCCGGACTTTCACACGCCCAAACACATCGTGGAGGCCGCCAAGGCCGCGCTCGACGCCAATGCGCATCACTATACCGGGCCGACCGGGATCCCGGAGTTGCGGGAGGCCATCGCGGGCGATCTGCGGGCGACCTACGGGCTCGATTACACCGCAGGCGAGATCGTGGTGACGGCCGGCGTGCAGGAAAGCATCATGCTGACGATGCTCGGCCTTTGTGCGCCCGGGGACGAGGTCCTAATCACCTCCCCCCGCTTCACGACCTACGACACCGCCGTGCAGATGTGCGACGGCGTGCCGATCCCGGTGCCCACGTTCGAAAAGGACGATTTCGCCCTCGACGTGGCCGAAATCGAGAAGCGGATCACCGACAAGACGCGGATGTTCATCCTCGTCTCCCCCAACAACCCCACGGGCGCCGTCACCCCGCCCGACGCGATCCGCGCCATCGCGGATCTGGCCGTCAGGCACGACATCCTGATCGTGGCCGACGAGATCTACGCCAAGCTGATCTATCCGCCGCACGCGCACCTCTCCATCGCCACGCTGCCGGGGATGAAGGAGCGCACGATCACGCTCAACGGCTTCTCCAAGACCTACGCGATGACGGGCTGGCGCGTGGGCTACCTGGCGGCACCGGCCGATTTCGTCGAGAAGGTCACCGAGCCCCGGCACACCCTGTCGATCAACACGTGCACGGTGTCGCAGCACGCGGCGCTCGCCGCACTCACCGGCCCGCAGGACGAGATCGACGGGCACTTCGCGGCCTATGCCGAACGGCGGGCCTATCTGATGGAGGCCCTGACCGAGGCGGACCTCAGCTACGGCGCTCCGGGCGGCGCGTTCTACATCTACACCAATATCTCGTCGACGGGCATGACTGCCAAGCCGTTCTGCGAGGCGCTGCTGCGCGAGGCGCGGGTGCTCGTGCTGCCCGGCGACATGTTCGGCGACCCCGAGAGCAACTACATCCGCATCGGCTATCTCCAGCCGCTCGACACGATCAAGGAGGCCATGGAGCGCATCGCCGCGTTCATGGCCAGGCACCGGGGAGACGCCGCATGACGCCCGATCCGCAAGAGAAGTTCGTCGGCATCCAGGTCAGCCCGATCAGCTTTATCGACGAGGGCGTCGAGACTGTCCTCGACACCTTGAAGGACCGTGTCGGCGTCAACGTGCTCATGCTCGGCACCGTCTCATGGCTCGGGCTCAAGACCGGGCGCAGCATCTCGCACGCGCTCGACGGCTGGCCGGATCACGGGGTGCCCGAACCCTTCACCATGAAGGGCGGCGCCTATTTCGACCCGGACCCGCGCTATTACTCCAAGACGCTGATCAAGGAGTTCCGCGCGCAAGACGAGGAGATGGCGGGAATCGACATCCTCGATCTGGTGATCCCCGAAGCGAAGAAGCGGGGGATGAAGGTCTACCCCGAACTGATGGAGCCGTTCTTCAAATACGCGGGCCACGGTTCGGTCAACAACATCGAGATCCCCAACCTCGCCACCTGCATGGAGGTTGACGTGTTCGGCCGCCGCAAGGACGAACCCTCCACCTCGAACCCTGATTACCGCAACTGGATGCACGCCATCGTCGAAGACCAGGTGCGCAACTACGACATCGACGGGTTGATGTGGTGCAACGAGCGCAACTCGCCCCTCGACCAGATGATGCAGGGCCAGGCGCCGGGCGATTTCTCCGACGCGGCCCGGGCTGAGGCGCTGGCGCGCGGGATCGATGTCGAGGCGTGCCGCCGGGGCTGCATCGCCATGTACGAGTTCATGCAAGCCGCGTTGGCCGGGGAAGAGTTCGACGACGGCGCCTTCCTCACCTTCCTGCGGACCCTTATGGCCCACCCCGAAGTGCTGATCTGGGAGCGGTTCTGGCTGGAGCGGAACAAGGATCTCGACCGGGAGCTTTACGGGCTGGTCAAGTGGTGCAAGCCGCATCTGCCGTTCGGGCTGAACGTCTGGAACCGCAACCACTTCAACATCTTCCGCCGGGCGCAATGGCCCTGGGCGGAGCAGACGATGTATGCCGATTGGGTCAAGCCGATCACCTATCAGCACCAGTCCGGCGAGATCTGGAACAAGGAGTTCGGGATCTTCCACAAGACGATACTGCGCGACTTCGATCCCGCCGCGGCGATGCAGGTGATGGATGCCATGCTCGGCATCAAGGGTGCGCCCCTCGACCGCGTCGTGCAAGAGGGGCTGGACCCGGACACCTATGTCTACGGTCAATGCGCCGAAGCATTGCGCGGCGTCCATGGCCGGGCGCAGGTCTATATGGGCCTCGGCATCGACGCGCCTCGGGTGCGGGCCGACCAGGCGGTCTGCACGCCGGACATCGCCTATCGCTCCGTAATGGCGACCTACCGCGCCGGGGGGCACGGGATCGTGCTGTCGCCCAACTATGCCTCGATGAAGCTGACGAACCTCGACGGGGTGGCGAAGGCACTGACCGAACTGGGGCTGAAATGAACCTGATCATCACCGGTGGCGAGGTTTTGCTGCCCGACGGCCTCGTGCGCGCCGATCTCGCCATCGCGGAGGGCCGGGTGGCCGGCCTCTTTGCGCCGGACGCGGCGCCCTCAGCAACCGAGGTTCTGGATGCGACCGGCAAGGTCCTCCTGCCCGGGATCGTGGACATCCATTTCCATGTCCGCGCCCCGGCCTATCCGGAGCGCGGCACCGTCCTGTCGGAGACCCGCGCCGCCGCAGCGGGCGGCGTGACCACGATCTTCGAAATGCCGATCTCCAAGCCGTGCTGCTCGACGCCCGAGGAGCTGGCCCGGCGGCGGGATCATTTCGCCGAACATGCCGTGGTGGACTTCGCCCTTTACGCGGCACCGGGTGACCTGACTGAGGCGAGCCGCGACCGGATGCTCGATCTCGGCTGCATCGCCTTCAAGATCTTCACCACAGAGGCGCCGCCGAACCGGGGCGACGAGTTCGACGGGTTGGCCTTCCCCGATGAAGCCGACCAGCTGCGCGCGCTTGAGTTGCTGGCAGGGACCGGCAGGCCCGTGGTGGTGCATGCCGAGAGCGCCCCGCTTCTGGCCCATTACGGGGCCATGGCCGAGGCCCTGGATCCGGCCGACGCCGCGACGCACAACGCGTCGCGGCCCGCGCTCTGCGAGGCGGTCGCCGTGTCCAAGCTGCTGACAATGAATATGCAGGCCAGGGCGAAGCTGCATATCGCGCATGTCACCTCCGCCGAGACGGTCGACGTGTTGCGCGCCTTCGCCGGCACGTCGGACTTCACCGCCGAGACCTGCCCGCAATACCTGTTTGCAACCGAGGAGGACGTGGCGCGGGCCGGGATCTACGGCAAGGTCAACCCGCCTATCCGGCACAAGGCGGATCAGGACGCGCTGTGGCAAGCCATCGCGGACGGGGTGATCCGCTATGTCACCACCGATCATGCGCCCTTCGCCAAGGCCGAGAAGCAGGCCGCCGAAGGGGACTTCCCCGCAGCGCCGCCGGGGGTGCCGGGGATCGAGTTCCTCGTGCCGGCAATGCTCGACGCGGTGGCCGGGGGCCGGCTCACGCTGAAGCAGGCGCATGATCTGATGTGTGCGAATGGGGCCAAGCTTTATGGCCTTTACCCCGAGAAGGGCGCGCTGCTGCCGGGCTGTCTGGCCGATATCACGATGGTGGATCTCGCGGGCGAAACCTTGATCTCCAAGGACACGCTCAAGACCCATGCACGCGAGGTCGCGCACCTCTATGCGGGGCGGCGACTGCGGGGCAAGGTGGTGCGGACGCTGCTGGCGGGAAAGACCGTCTATGCCGAGGGCGAGGTGGTTGGGCCGGAGGGCGGCGGGCGGTATGTGACGCCCTGAGCGGCGGTTCTACGACGCGCCATCCGCCCGGAAACAAGCCGAAGGCGCCGGGCGAGCGCCTGCCTGTCCCCGCAGGCTGGCGCTTTATCGACGCTTGCAAGCACGTCAAAACAAGGAGGGCCATGGCCGCCATAAAGCGCGTCGTTCCTGCGGCGCGGCGCCATCCTACAGGCAGGCGCCCGCCCGGCTTCCGCATTCGCCCGGCGCCTTCGGCTTGATCCCGGGCGTCGGGCACTTTGATCAGGCGTTCTCCTTCAGTCGCGGATCGAGGAAATCGCGCAGCCAGTCGCCGATGATGTTGAAGGCGAGCACGGTGAAGACGATGGCGAGCCCGGGGAACACTGCCATCCACCATTTGTTCGACAGCAGGTGATCGCGGCTTTCCGACAGCATCGAACCCCAGGTGGGCACATCGGGCGGGACGCCGAGGCCGAGGAACGACAGCGCCGCCTCGGACAGGATCACACCAGCCACGTTGAACGAGGCGATCACGGTCAGCGGCGCGATGATGTTGGGCAGGATTGTCCGAAACAGGATGGAGAAGGTGGAATCCCCCATCGCGCGGGCGGCTTCGACATATTCCTTTTCGCGTAAGGAGAGGGTCTGCGCGCGCACGATCCTCGCATAGGTGATCCATTGCCCGATCCCCAGAACGAGGATGATGTTCACTAGCCCCGGGCCCAGCACCACCAGAAACATGATCGCCAGCAGGATGAACGGAAAGGCGAGCTGGATATCGCCCAGCCGCATGATCACATCGTCGATCCAGCCGCCGTAATAGCCTGACACAAGGCCCGCGATCGTCCCCAGCGTGCCGCCCACGGCGATCGCCGCGACGCCAACGAGCAGCGACACCCGCGCGCCGTAGAGCAAGCGGGAGAGCACATCGCGCCCCAGCTGGTCGGAGCCGAGCCAATAGGTAAGCTCGCCCGCCCCGGGGGTGCCGGGCTCCAGCAGGCGCATCATGATGTTCTGGCGGTTGGGGTCGAACGGGGCGAGCCAGGGCCCGAAGATCGCAATGAAGGTCACCATGACGAGAATGAGCATCCCCACCAGCGCCCAGCGGCTGGCCACCATGCTTTCCCACGCGCGCTGCCATTCCTTGCGGCGGTAGGAGATCTGTCGCTTGGGCAGGCTCGCGGCGGAGGGGGTCGTATCGGCCATGGCGCCCTCAGAGCTTCACGCGCGGATCGAGCCGCGCATAGATCAGATCGACGATCAGATTGAGCAGGATGAAGATCACGGCGAGCAGGATCACCGAGGCCTGCACGACAGGAATGTCCCGCTGGTTGATCGCGGTGAAGACCAGCCGCCCGATGCCGGGGTAGGAGAACACGGTTTCCACCACGACGACGCCGCCGAGCAGAAACCCGAATTCCAGCCCGATCATGGTGACCACCGGCAGCCACGCATTGCGCATGGCGTGGTGAAAGATCACCCGGCGTTCCGAGATGCCCTTGGAGCGCGCGGTGCGCACGTAATCCTGCTGCAGAACCTCCAGCATGGAGGAGCGGATCAGGCGGGCGTTCCGCGCCAGCGTATAGGTGCCCACGGCAAGCGCCGGCATGATCATGTAGTACATGGATTGGGGCAGGTTCGTGAACGCCTCGCGAAACTCACCGGCGAAGAGCGGCTCCAGAAACGGGACGTGGCCCGAGATCGGGAACCAGCGCAGGTAGAGGCCGAAGAACATGATCATCATGATCCCCATCCAGAAGTTTGGGATAGACTGGCCCAGCATCGCAAAGGTCATGATCCCGCCATCCACCGGCGTGCCCCGCTTCAGCGCGGCATAAATGCCGAGCGGGATCGACAGCCCGATGGCCAGCACCAGGGAGAAGATCGTCAACTCGATGGTTGCGGGCATGACCTCCAGCACCACATCCATCGCGGGCTGACGGTAGCTGAGGGAGTTGCCGAAATCCCCCTGCAACGCGTTCCAGACATAGCTAAGGTACTGCACATGCAGGGGCCTGTCGAAGCCCAGCATCTCACGGGCGCGCTGGATTTCCTCCGCGCTCGCATTCTCCGAGACGAACAGATAGGTCGGATCGCCCCCGATCTGCAGGGAGATGAAGCTGATCAGCGTCACGCCGATCAGAACGATGATGCTCTGCCAGAGACGCCTTACCAGGAAGGTCCACATTCGCTGTCCGCCTATGTCATGTGGGTAGCATCGACGATGCCGGATCGTTCTGCAGTGCCCAAATCCTCAACGCAGTCGCATCGGTGCTATCCGCCCTTCCAGCCGCCGCGCTGGTTTTCCGCCCCGACACTCCCGCGATCCTTGACAATCAAATCCTTGGGCCTCCAAAGTAGGCTTTATATTGTCGACAGTATTACAAGCAGAGCATGCAGCGTTCGGTGTCGTCAAGCCAGCAAATCGACCGGTGCGCAGGGGTGGAAACGTCCGGCTTAGCCTTGGGGCATCGGTGATGAAAAACAAGACAGAGGCAGGAACGCCCCTGCTGGAGGTCACGGACCTTCAGACATCCTTCAGCGTCGGCTCGAACCTGACGATCCGCGCCGTCGATGGCGTCAGCTTTCAGGTGCATGCGGGCGAAACGCTGGCCATCGTCGGCGAAAGCGGGTCGGGCAAATCGGTCACGAGCCTCTCCATCATGGGGCTGCTGCCGAAGGATGTCGGCCGCATCGCCGGGGGCTCGATCAAGCTGCAGGGGCGCGAGATCAGCCGCCTGACGGATCGGGAGATGCGCGATATCCGCGGCAGGGATATCGGCATGATCTTTCAGGAGCCGATGACCTCTCTCAATCCAGTCCACACCGTTGGGCAGCAGATCGCGGAAACGGTGATCCGGCACGAGGCATTGCCCAAGGCCAAGGCCCGCGCGCGCGCCATCGACATGCTCGATCTCGTGGGGATTCCGGAGCCTGCCCGCCGTGTCGACAGCTATCCGCATGAGATGTCGGGCGGGATGCGGCAACGGGCGATGATCGCCATGGCACTTGCCTGCGAGCCGCGGATCCTGATTGCCGACGAGCCCACAACGGCGCTGGATGTCACCATTCAGGCGCAGATGCTGGAGCTAATGCAGGACCTCCAGCGCAAGCTCGGGATGGCCATCATCTTCATCACGCACGACCTCGGCGTGGTGGCAGAGGTCGCCGACCGGGTCGTCGTCATGTACGCTGCGCAGGTTGTGGAAACCGGCGGGGTCGAGGAGATCTTTCGCACGCCGCGCATGCCTTACACGGCGGGGCTGATGAACTCGATCCCGCGATTGGGAGCGTCGCGCCGCCGCCAGAGGCTGGAGGCGATCCCGGGGACGGTGCCCGCGCTGACATCGCTCCCCTCGGGATGCCGCTTTCACCCGCGCTGCAGCTTCGCCCTGGACGTCTGTAAGAGCACGGCGCCGGAGCTCGAAGACGCCGGCAGCGGCCATCGCATCCGCTGCAATCGCTGGCGCGATCTGTCGCTCGCGCCGAGGCAAGCGTCGTGACCGCGCCGCTCCTTCAGGTCGAACATCTGCACAAGCACTTTCCGATCCGGGGCGGAGTGTTCCAGCGGGTCGTCAGCAGCGTGAAGGCGGTCGACGACGTGACCTTCGATGTCGGGCAGGGGACGGTCGTCGGCCTTGTCGGTGAGAGCGGATCCGGCAAAACGACGGTCGGCCGGTCCATCCTGCGGCTGGAGCAGGCCACGCACGGCTCCGTGCGATTTGCCGGGGCGGAGGTGATGGAGCTGAGCGCGTCCGCGATGCGCAGTTACCGCAAGCGGATGCAGATCATCTTTCAGGATCCCTATGCCAGCCTGAACCCGCGCGAGAAGGTGCGCGAAATCCTCACCCATCCCTTGCGCCTGCATCGGATCGGCTCGGCGCAGGAGCATGAGGATCGCGCCGTCTCGCTGCTGGAGAAGGTGGGCCTGTCCCGCGATCACCTCGACCGGTTCCCGCACGAGTTTTCCGGCGGTCAGCGGCAGCGCATCGGCATCGCCCGCGCCCTTGCCGTCGAGCCGGAGTTCATCGTCGCAGACGAACCGGTCTCGGCGCTCGACGTCTCGATCCAGGCGCAGGTGATCAACCTGCTGGAGGATCTGAAGACAGATCTGGACCTGACGATGCTTTTCATTGCCCATGATCTCGGGGTGGTCGAGCATATCTGCGACCGTGTGATCGTGATGTATCTGGGCAAGGTGATGGAGATTGCGTCGGCGGCGGATCTCTACGAGACGCCCAATCACCCCTACACCAAAGCGCTGCTGTCTGCTGTGCCGGTGCCCGATCCGGGAAAGCGCCGGGCGCGCACCGTCCTCAAGGGTGACATTCCGAGCCCGATCAACCCTCCATCGGGCTGTGTCTTTCGCACGCGGTGCCCGATTGCGACGGCGGATTGCGCCAGTCTTGTCCCCGAACTGAAGCAAGTGGGGCCCGGTCATATGAGTGCCTGCATTCGTACGACGTAAGCTTCGGTGCGACGGGCGCGGTCGCCGAACGCCTCTTTCGCACGCATTTTTCGGCTCTCGAGCGCTCCCGCCACGAAGGAACCGCAACAAGGCTTGACAGGGTGCGATGGGGCGCCTCATTGTCAACGTATGTATTGTCGACATTCCACAGTCGGATACTTTGCCCGGGCGGACAGCGCGGCCACGCGCCCCCCCGTTGCGGCAATGGTGACGGATTGTATGCAATCGACGTTCGATCGCCGAAATCCTGTTGCCAGCAATTCTCGCGCCCCCTTTAAGTCTTGGACACTGCGGGCGGGGCCGGTTTCGGCCGGCGTCTTCAGCCCGCGTTCCATGACCGTCAAGGAGGGTCGATTTCATGAGTGAAGCCAAGTCCGTGCTCGCGCCGCCACTCCCGCCCGAGATAGCGCCCATCCACAATGTGCCCCTGCGCGTACAAGTGGCCGACCGCCTGCGCGCCGCCATTCTGAGCGGGCGGCTGCGGCCCGGCGCCGGGCTGGTGGAGACGGCCCTAGCCGATCAGATGAACGTCAGCCGCGCGCCGATCCGGGAGGCGATCCAGATCCTGGAGAACGACGGGCTGGTGGAGACGATCGCCTATAAGGGCAAGCGCGTGAAGCCGCTCACGGCGCGCGAGGTCGCCGAGACCTACTCCCTCCGCGAGGTGTTCGAGGTGATGGCCGCGCGTCGGATCCTGGAAAACAAGACACCCGTCGACGTGCTGAATGTGCATTGCGATGCCATGATGGCGGCTGCCGAAGCCGATGATTTCGAGTCGCTCGTCGCCGCGGACGAGGCGTTCCACCACGCGCTGATCCACCTCGCCGATCACGATCTGCTGCTCGCCTCCTGGAAGAACCTGTACCTGCGCATCCATCAGATCATGGCGCTCAGGAACCGCGACGAACGCAACCTGACCGAGGTTGCGGGCAATCATCCCCCCATCGTCGAGGCCCTCGCCTCCGGAGATGCCGAGCGCGCCATCACGCTGATCTCCGAACACACCCGCGCGCTCGCCGAGTTCGACCCGGCGAGCATCGTCGACACCCAATGAGGGCCGCGATCTGACATTGGTGCCCCGGCGCCTGAGGAAGGTCGCGGTTCGCAGAACCCGGACGCATGCAGCTCGAAGCGAAGAAAGCGCACCGTCCGACATCGACCGTCCAACAGGTGAAAGGAAGACCCAATGCCCAGACCACATCATCTGATTGCTGCAGGGGCGGCCAGCCTTCTGCTGAGCGCAGCCGCCCATGCCCAGGAGACGATCACCGTCGGCCTCAGCGCCGATGTGACAACCTTCGATCCCGCGGCGATCTCCTCGCGCGACAATTCCAACATTGCGCGCCACATCTTCGGCACGCTGTTCTCGATGGGGGGCGACGGGAGCGCCAATCCCGATCTCGCCAACAAGCTCGAGATTTCCGAGGACGGCCTGCGCTACGTCTACACCCTCAACGAGGGGCTGACATGTCATGACGGCGAGGCGCTGACGGCGGAGGACGCGGCCTATACTTTCAACCGCGCCGCCGACCCTGAAAATGCGTTCACCGGCAATACGCCCGGCTTCGTGTTCAGCTCCATCGGGTTCCAAAGTGCCGAGGCGCTCGACGATCTGCGCGTGCAGATCAATATCGAGCGCAAGAACCCCATCGCCTTCGGGCTGATCGCCGAGGTGCTTATCCACTGCATGGACAGCTACGAGGCGATGTCGCTCGACGAGGCGTCGCAGAACCCCATCGGATCCGGCCCGTACAGGATGGCAGAGTGGTCGCGCGGGTCCGAGATCGTGCTGGAAGCGATCGACGACAGCCTCGTCTTCGACCGTATCGTGTGGCGGATCATCCCCGAGGCCTCCACCCGGTCCGCCGAATTGATGGCCGGGAACGTCGACATCATCACCAATGTCGCGCCCGACCAGATGGATGTGATCAACAATTCCGGCACTGCCGAGGTGAATCCGATCCAGGGCACGCGCCGGATGTATGTCGGCTTCAACCTGTCGGACGAGATGGCGGCCATGCCAGGCGGGGACGCCATCCAGGATCCGGACGTGCGTCGCGCGCTGCAATACGCCGTCGACGTGCCATCCATCTGCACGCAGCTCCTGAACTTCGAGTGCGAACGGATGACGGGGATCGTGAACCCGCCGAACGCCAACCAGAGCATCGAACCCTATCCCTTTGATCCGGCCAAGGCCGAGGAACTGCTCGACGCTGCAGGTTGGCCGCGTGGGGATGACGGCAACCGCTTCAGCATTCGCTTCCAGGCGGGGCAGGGCCGCTATCTGAACGACGTTAACGTCGTGCAGGCCATCGCGCAGATGATTTCCGATGTCGGGGTCAACGTTGAGCTTGAGATCATGGAGTGGTCGAGCGTCTATATTCCAATCATCCGGCAGCGCGCCGCAGGCCCGCTCTACTTCATCGGCTCCGGCGGGGCACTGTGGAGCCCGCTCTACGACATGACCGATCTCGCGCGCGTCGACAGCGGCACCAACTACACCCATTGGGACGATCCGCGCTGGTTCGACCGTTGGGAGGATATCGCGAATGCCACCTCCGAGGAGGAAACCCGGCAGATCGTCGATGAGATGCTGCAGGTCTTCTACGACGACGGCCCGTGGCTGCACCTCTACTTCCAGCCGGACTTCTACGGCGTGAGCAACCGGATCGACTGGACGCCGCGCCCGGACGAGAAGGTCTATCTGTTCACCGCCGGGCTCAACTAGGGCACCGCGCGCCGACAAGACCTGTCAGCCGCTGCGGGCGCTCGGGCATCCGGTTCTCCCACGATTGCCCGTCGTGCCGCGGCGCCGCCCGCCGGCCATCAATGGAATGGCCGGTGGGCGCTTTCGTTCAAGGGGAAGGGCGGCACCATGTTTCCCGGGGTGTGGTCTGCCTGTCTCAAGGTCGGGCCGCGCTCAGTTTGGACGGCGGGCTCTGCCCGGGCCGCATAGGTCCCAGCGATTTCACGCCAGAGAGGGTCTTGGCACCCGCGAGATTAGGTCGTCGGGTGCTACGACTTGGGTGGGGCTGTGTGCCCGTGCCTTTTCACGGCTGCAGGACCCGCCGACCCATGGCCGATCCCGCACGCCATCGCAAAACGTGCCCTCTTCCGTGCACTAACTCCCGCACGGCCTCCGGAGTTCGGCCCATTTTTCGGGTCGACCTAAATCCCCACCGGCAAGCTCGGCCCAACGGAGGAGCGTCGTGCCACACCCGCCAGCCGACCGCATGGGACGGCTGCGCCGGTCAGGCGAAGCTCTCCGGCGGCGGGCAACTGCACACGAGATGACGGTCGCCATAGGCATGGTCCACCCGGTTGATCGGGGG
Organism: Pseudomonadota bacterium; assembly: GCA_038757905.1. Classification (GTDB taxonomy): domain Bacteria; phylum Pseudomonadota; class Alphaproteobacteria; order Rhodobacterales; family Rhodobacteraceae; genus HLUCCA09. Next base: position 36,259 of record JBCDGG010000005.1, read on the forward strand.
CCAGTACTTGTCGACGCGAAATCCTCCCGGCGGGAAACATGCGGCTTCCCGCGTATAGGACCGGTCCCAGTCTCCGACGAGGTCTTCGACGGTGTGCGGCGCGTTCTTCAGAGGATTGTCCTCCCGGTCGGACCGCCCGTCTTCGATGGCGCGGATCTCGTCGCGGATCGTGATCATCGCCGTGCAGAAGCGGTCGAGTTCCGCCTTGGGCTCGCTCTCGGTCGGCTCGATCATCAGCGTTCCGGACACCGGCCAGCTCATGGTCGGCGCGTGAAAGCCATAGTCCATCAGGCGCTTGGCAATATCGTCGACGGTGATGCCGGCAGACTTCTGCAATGGCCTTGTGTCGATGATGCATTCATGCGCCACGTGCCCGTCGGGCGAGTGAAAGAGCACCGGATAGTGATCCTTGAGCCGCGCGGCGATGTAATTGGCCGCGAGCAGAGCCATCCGTGTGGCCTGGGTCAGCCCGCTTCCCCCCATCAGCAGGCAGTAGGCCCAGGAGATCGTCAGGATAGAGCCCGACCCGTGATGCGTGGCCGACACCGCCCCGGCCTCTCCCGTGGCCGGATCCGTCGGAAGGTGCGGCGCCAGATGGGCCTTCACGCCAATCGGGCCCATGCCCGGGCCGCCCCCGCCATGGGGAATGCAGAACGTCTTGTGCAGGTTGAGATGGCACACATCCGCCCCGAAATCCGCCGGACGGGCGAGGCCGACAAGCGCGTTCATGTTGGCCCCGTCGAGGTAGACCTGCCCGCCATGTGCGTGGGTGATCTCGCAGACCCGACCGATCGTGCGCTCGAAGACGCCATGGGTCGAGGGATAGGTCACCATGCAGGCGGCCAGCCTGTCGGCATGCTGCTCCGCCTTCGCGGCGAAATCGTCGAGATCGATGTCGCCGTTCTCCTTCGCTTTCACGATGACCACCTTCATGCCCGCCATCACGGCGGATGCCGGGTTCGTCCCATGGGCGGAGGTCGGGATGAGGCAGACGTTGCGCTCCGTATCGCCGCGGGCGCGGTGCCAGGAGCGGATCGTCATGAGGCCGGCAAACTCGCCCTGCGCGCCGGAGTTCGGCTGCATCGAGATCGCGTCGAACCCGGTGATCGCGCGAAGCTTTGCCGAAAGATCCTCGATCATCAGGCGGTAGCCCTCTGTCTGATCCCTGGGCGCGTAAGGGTGAATATTGGCCCAGTCCCGCCAGGTAAGCGCCTCCATCTCCGAGGTGGCGTTCAGCTTCATGGTGCAGGACCCCAGCGGGATCATCGCCCGGTCCAACGCCAGGTCCCTGTCGGCGAGGCGGCGCATGTACCGGGTGAGCTCGCTCTCGGCCCGGTTCATCTGGAAGATCGGATGGGTAAGGTAGGGGCTTTGCCGCACCAGCGCGTCCGGCAGCCGATAGGTGGAGAGGCGGCGATTGTCCGTCAGGTCGCCGCCGAACGCCGCCCAGACGGCTTCGAGGTGTTCGGAGCGGATGCACTCGTCGACGGAGATGCCGATGCGATCCGCGCCCACGGGCCTGAGGTTCACGCCGCCCCTCAGCGCTTCCGCGATAATGATGCGCTGCAGCGGGCCGACCTTGACGGTCACGGTGTCGAAGAACGTCTTCGGTGCAACCTCAAACCCCAGCTTCTCCAGCCCGTCCACGAGGCGGACGGTCTTCCGGTGGACGGCCTGCGCGATGGCGCGGATGCCTTTGGGGCCGTGAAAGACGGCGTACATCGAGGCCATGACGGCGGGCAGGGCCTGCGCGGTGCAGACATTCGACGTCGCCTTCTCCCGCCGGATGTGCTGCTCGCGGGTCTGCAGGGCGAGGCGGAGCGCCCGATTGCCGCGGGCGTCGCGGGACACGCCCACGATGCGGCCGGGCAGAGCGCGCTGATGGTTCTGATGGGCCGCGATATAGGCCGCATGCGGGCCGCCATAGCCCATCGGCACGCCCAACCGCTGCGTCGACCCGATGGCGATGTCCGCCCCCATCTCACCCGGCGGGGTGAGCAGCGCCAAGGCCAGCAGATCGGCCGCCATGCACGCCACGGCGCCCGCGCCATGCAAGGCGTCGATCGGGGCCGAGAAGTCGTGCACCTCGCCAAAGGTGCCCGGATACTGAAAGAGCGCGCCGAACACCGCGCCTGCGTCGAGCGCGGTGAACGGATCGCCAACGACGATTCCGATCCCGAGAGGCTCCGCCCGCGTGCGCAGGACGGAGATCGTCTGCGGGTGGCAATGGTGGTCCACGAAGAACGACGCGGCCTTGGACTTGGCCACCCGTCGCGCCATCGTCATCGCCTCTGCCGCCGCTGTCGCCTCGTCCAGAAGCGACGCGTTCGCGACATCGAGCCCCGTCAGATCGATCACCATCGTCTGGAAGTTGAGCAGCGCCTCCAGGCGACCCTGGCTGATCTCGGGCTGATAGGGCGTGTAGGCGGTGTACCAGGCGGGGTTTTCCAGGATGTTGCGCCGGATCGCGGGGGGCGTGATCGCGCCGTAATAGCCCTGTCCGATCATCGAGGTGGGCACCGCGTTCTTCGCCGCCGTCTTGCGCATGCGGTGCAGCATTTCGCCTTCGTTCATCGGGGCGCCCCAGTCGAGCGGGTCTGGGGCGCGGAGGCTGCTCGGCACGATGCGTTCGATGAGCGTGTCGAGGTTCGGCGCGCCGACGACCGACAGCATCTCTGCAGCCTCGTCGGGGGAGGGGCCGATATGGCGCCTATTCGCGAAGTCGTAGGGCAGATAGTCCGTCGGCTCAAAGGTCATCGCATCACCCTGTCATCGCTTCGTAGGCGGCCTTGTCCATGAACGCGTCGAGCGAGGTGCCTTCGGCGGCGCGCAGCTTGAAAAACCAGCCCTCCCCCAGCGGGTCGGAGTTGACGAGCGACGGTTCCTCGACAATCGCGGCGTTGACCTCGACGATCTCGCCGTCGATGGGCGCCCCGATATCGGAGGCAGCTTTCACGCTTTCGATGGTGACGATTTCCTGGCCTGTCTCCACCTCGGCCCCGACTTCGGGAAGCTCGACGAACACGATATCGCCCAGTTGCTCGGCCGCGAAGGCGGTGATCCCGACGGTCACCGTGTCTCCTTCCGCGCTGAGCCATTCGTGCTCTTCAGTGTACTTCAGCATGATCTACCTCACGAAATTGAAGCCCGCTTCTGCCGCGCCTCGACAAAGGGCAGCTTGTGGACCGTTACCGGCACCTCGCGTCCGCGCAGATGCGCCACAAGGCGCGTGCCGATCTCCGCGGCATCGCGCGTCACGTAGCCCATGGCCACGGGACGGTTCAGACTGGGGCTGTGGCTGCCCGATGTCACCGCCCCGGCCGATGCGCCCGCTTCGGTGGACAGCATCGTGCCGGCCCGGATCGGGGCACGCCCCTCAACCGCGAGGCCGACCCGGCGGCGTGACGGGCCTTCCTCGATCTCGCGCAGAATGCGCGCGTCCCCTGGAAAACCCCCGGCGCGCGCGCCGCCCGTGCGCCGCGCCTTGCCAATCGACCATTCCAGCGCCGCTTCCACCGGGCTCGTCGTCGCGTCGAGGTCGTTGCCCATAAGACAGAGCCCCGCCTCCAGGCGCAGGGTGTCGCGTGCCCCAAGGCCCGCGGGGGCCACGTGCTCCTGCGACACCAGCAGATCGAACAAGCCCTCTACGGCGCCAGCGGCGACGGAGAGTTCGAAACCGTCCTCGCCGGTATAGCCGGAGCGCGTGACAAGAGCCGGGATGCCGCCGACGTTCAGGGCGCGCACGTCCATGAAACGCATCGCGGCGCTGTCGCCCGCCAAGGCGGCCAGCACCGCGCCTGCGCGTGGCCCCTGCAGCGCGATCAGGGCGCGGTCGCTGTGCATGACAACGTCGCAACCGTCCAGCGCGTCGCTGAGATAGGCGAAGTCGTCCTGTTTGCAGCCGGCGTTCACGACAAGCGCCAGCCGGTCCTCGAGCCGGGCCACCATGATGTCGTCGCGAATGCCGCCATCGGGGGTGGTCAGCACCGCGTATCGTTGGCGCCCCGGGCGAAGCGCCAGGAGATCGGCGGGCACCAAACGCTCCAAGGCCCGTGCGGCGGCGTCCGGCCCGTCGGGGCTCGAAATCTCGATCTGTCCCATGTGCGAGACATCGAAGACGCTCGCATCGGCGCGGCAATGCAGATGCTCCTGAACGATGCCGGCCTGGTAGTTGAGGGGCATCTCGTACCCCGCGAACGGGACCATGCGCGCACCGAGGGCCCGGTGACGCTCTGTCAGTGGCGTCGTCTGTACTGACGCGTCCGGCGTCATTCTCACCGTCCCTGCGATTGCTCAGGGTGCTGCCCAAAAAGAGGCCATGACGACCGCGAATTAGGCGTTTCGAAAACCACTATGCCTGCCCGGACCGGCGCGCGCAATCCGTGCGACGACGGCCCCGTTAATGGCCGCAAAGTGCCTCAGTCGTTGGGGGGACAGGGGCCGTTCCGGCGGGTCCATGGCGCGACGCCAGGGCGTGTGGAACACCGGTGGCACCGAGATCGGGCCGGAGGCGAGCCTGCCCCGGGCGGTGTGGCGTGCGCGAAGCTGCGCGGCGCGGCCTCAGGGATCACCGGCGCCTCTCTCGATCAGACGCGCTTTGAGTTGGGCTCGTCCGTCCCGGCAAGGCGTGCGTTGTGCAACTCTTGAGCCGAGTGCGACGCCAGAGGGTGAGGAGTATGAGGTGTTTTTGATCAATCGTGCACGGCATAAAGTCGTCCGCGCAGAACAGAAGTGAGACGGCGTTCATGGAGCAGCGTGCCACCGCCAATCACGCCAGCGAACTGTCCAACGGCATTCTTCTGATCCCCGACAGTCTGCGCGAGTTCTCCGGCGCGCGCGCGATCATGACGAGCGGACGGGTCGGGATCTATCATAAGCTGTTGGAGCGCGACGCGTTCGGAACGGAGTTCTTCTCCAACACGCCCTGCCTCGCCTATGTGATGCGCGGCCGCGAGGCATTCTTCGATGCGGAAGGAGAAGAGACGACCGTCCGGCCGGACGACACGTTGCTCGTGCCGCGCCACCACCACATAATGTCGGAGTTTCAAACCAAACCGGCCCGTTGGAGGCCTACCTGTTCTTCTTCAGCGACGCAGTGATTGGGGATTACCTCTCGGCCACGTCCTCCGGCCTGACCGATGCCCCCGCCAGCAAAACGGCCCTCTTCGCGGGAGCACTTTCGCTGCGGGCCTATGTGGAGGCCTTGCCGAAGGTCCATGGCTGGCTGCGCGTTCCGCCGGCGCTCGTGAAGGCCAAGCTGCTGGAGCTTCTGCTTCTGTTGCACGTGCATGACGGCTGCGGACAGCTCCATGGCTTTCTCGTCCAAGAAAGTGCCGGCCGCTCCCGCCGCAACATCAAGCAGGTGATGCGGGCCCATGCCCTGAGCGATCTCTCCGTCGCGGATTATGCGCGGCTCTCGGGCCGGTCGATGTCGGACCTTCAGCGGGGCTTCAAACGGGAGTTCGGCATGACGCCCAGCGTTTGGCTGCGGCGCGTGCGGCTCGAATACGCTCGCGAGCATGTGCTCGGCAGTCAGGAGAAGACCGCCGACATTGCCCATGCTGCAGGCTTCGCAGACGCATCGCATTTTATCAAAGCCTACAAGGGCCGCTTTCACCGAACGCCGAAGCAGCAGCGCCTGAGCCCGGGATAGATCGCGGCGGGGCTGGGAAGACGCCGCCGCATCGTCCCGGTTCTCGCCGCCCGTTTTCTATCTCCGCGCGCGCCACCTCGGGATACTGCCTCCATCGCTTTGAAGGAGACGGTGGATGACGATATGGGTCACGCTCGAAATGACCGTGCGAGACGGTGCGTTCGAAGAGCTCTCGACGTGCCTGGTGGCGAACCTATACCCTACGTGCGCGGCTTCGACGGCGCGCTGAGCGCCACGCTGTATAACGATCCCGCATCGCGCGCCTTCCTCCTCCATGAGGAATGGCGGAGCCGGGGACATCGCCAGGCCTATCTGGCGGTCATCAAGGAGCGCGGTGTGATGGCCGCCTTGCTCGGCTTCATGGCAGGGCCGCCCACTGTCACCTACTACGACAGGCTGGTGATGTGAGGCGCGCCGTACTCGCCCTTGCCTGTCGCTCGGCCCTGCTCGGCGTCGCGGAATGGGCGCGCGGAGCGGTCGGCCCCGGGATCTGGCTGGCTGTCTTTGTGGAGGTCGCCATGGCCCTCTTGCTCTGGCGGTCCGCCCGCGAGAAAGGCGCAACCACGTGTGGGACAGCCTAGAATGGTCTGGAGTGCTAAGCTGTTTGGGTCTTGGTGGATGGCGGACTTTCGAGCAACGTCGGTTCCGGAGGCCGAGCCATCTTCAACAGGTGTGCAACGGTCTCTCCTCTTAGGCTCGTAGCGCCCGCCCGCCTCGCCGATCGCGCGGGGCTTTAGAAACCCTGCGCCAAGTCCAGCGACGGCCGAGTGCGAGGATCCCGGCCCATCATCGCGCATCAATCTCGAAAGGCAAAACGCATGACCGCCTACATCTGTGTCACCGCCTCGGAGCTTTCGCCCGAAAGCGCCCTTTGGAGCCGGATCGGGCCCGCCGACTTTCTCGACTGCTACAGCGTGCGCGCGCGGGCCACGCCGCGCCGGGCCGCCGAGATCATCACGAGCTTTCCCGGATGGGCGCGGTTTCTTCTCGTGATCCGGCGCTTGCTGACATCTCCGTTCGGGCTGTCCAACGATGGCCCGATGGCAGTGGACAAGGTCGGCGCGTTCCCGGTGGAGTCCGAAACGGACACCGAGCTGATTGCCGGGTTCGACGACAAGCATCTGGACTTCCGGGTCTCGATCGTGGCTCAGGACGGACAGGTGTCCCTCGCGACATGGGTGCACGTCCACAACCCTGGCGGGACGTTCTATCTCAATGCGATCCTTCCGTTTCACATCCTGATTGCCCGTGATGCCCTGCGCCGTGTGGCCGTCGAGACGGCGGCGCCGTCGCGCAAGTAGCCCGCCTTTGTCTGATGGTCATCTCATAGCGCCCAAATGGGCAAGTCGGCCGGCGTCTACCTGTCCATCATTGCGAAACAGCGATGCCCTGACCTCCAGGGGCGCCGGCGTCTTTGCGGCCGTACAGGGAAGGGGAGCCAGACCTAAGCTGGGAGCCGCGAGGGCCCTGCGCCTCAACGGCCGTTCGGCGCGGTGGCCGCGGAGAGGCCTTGCCGAACCCGCCCGGGGCCCGGCACGGAGGCTTCGATGGCGCGGCGCAGCACGCGCAACGTGCGGGGCAATGCTTCCTCGGCGATATTGGAAAAGCCGATCAGCAGACCGGGGCGCAAGCGCTCGTTGTGTGTGTAATCCGACAAGGGACGCGGCAGGAGGCCGAGGTCTTTGCCGCGTCGGGCCACCTGGGCATCGTCATAGCCAACGGGAAGATACCCCATTAAATGTAGGTCGGCGTTCAGAATCTCGGTCTTCAGGAGGCCCGACTTCGCTTCCTTCAGTACGGCGTTCAGCGCGTTCTGCCGCGTCAGATAAAGCGTGCGCATCTTGCGGATATGCGCTTCGAACTGCCCCGACGCCATGAACTCGGCCATCGTCAGTTGCGTAGCAAGGCTCGGCGGGCGCGTGACGGCATCCAGCAGGTTGAGAAAGACGTCTACATAGCGTGTGGGGACAACCAGGTACCCGATGCCAAGGGATGGCAGAACGGTCTTGGAGAAGGTGCCGAAGTAAAGGACACGCCTGTCCGGATCGAGGCTTTGCAACGAAGGCGCGGGATGTCCGCCTAAGCGGTATTCGCCGTCGCAATCGTCCTCCAGCAGGTAGGCATCCGCGTCATAGGCCCAGTTCAGAAGCTTGATCCGGCGCCGGATCGACATCGTGTGCCCCAGGGGGGCTTGGCGGGCGGGGGTGACGTAGTCAAACTTCGCGTCCGCCGCCGCCGCGACTCCGGCCTTCACGATCAGGCCCTGATTGTCGACCGGCACCGGGACGGTCGCGACGCGAAACAGATCGTAGACCCGCGAGATACCGGGATGGCCGGGATCCTCCGTCCAGCCGCTGTCGCCGGGATTGGCCAGCGCCAGCATGATCAGCAGGAGCGCCTGCCGCGTGCCGGAGATGATCTGAACCTGCTCCGGAGAGCACGAAACCCCGCGGTTGCTTGCCAGACAGCGCGCGACCTCTTCGCGGAGTTCGATGGCCCCGTCCGCCGGGCAGCGGGCGATCCCGCTAGGCGCCAACTGGTTCAGGATCGGACGCATGATCCGGGACCATGCCTGCGACGGGAACTCGAACACGGCCGGAATGCCTGGATTGAATGGCAGCGTCCGGCTCGTCCGCTCACGCGGCTTTGGCAGGTTCTCGTCGAACCGGGTGGCGAGCTCTGCCTCCAACTGCCGACCGTCGCTCGGCCGCGCATAATGCAGCTGGGCGGACGAGGCCAGGTTTTCGGGAAGCATGTCGGCAACGAAGGTGCCGGACTTCTCTGACGAAGTAAGGTAGCCCTCGGATTTCAGCTGGTCGTAGGCGCGGGCCACCGTAGTGCGGGACGGGCCGAGTTCCGTAGACAGGGTGCGCGTCGAGGGCATGCGAATGCCCGCGTCCAGCGTTCCCTCGGTGATGTGAAAGCGCAGCGCGCTATAGAGTTGCGTGGCCAATGGCAAATCCGATCCCGTGTCGAGATCCAGCCCTGTTAGCTACGCACCCGACGATTTTTGCGCCATGATCGGCTCCTCCACGCGATTCTGGGTGTAAAAACATCAGTAATTTGGCCGTTGCTACCATGCCATAATCCGATGCCCTCCTGAGCACCGCAGCGGCGATTGCGCTGCCGAACCACGGGAGGACCCATGCGACACCTGATCCCAATCATCCGCCGGAGGGCGCTTGGCGCGCTCCTTGCCTGCTTCGGCGTCTTGCCGGCCTTTGCCGAACCCCTCGTTTCCATGATCGCCGACACCCGCACGCTGGCTGCGTTCCGGGTGAACCCTGAGGCGCTTGCCGGCTGGCTGCCCGAGACGCACCAACCGGCCCCCTATGCGAGCGGTTCGTTCGAAGGGGCGAAATCACGTCCAACGCCAAGCCCTATACCGAGCCGGGCCTGAAGGGCTACGAGGTGCTGGAGGGTGTGCGCAAGGGCGCCTACGACGTCGCGCATGCGCTCACCAGCTATTCAAGCTAGGCAAGCCCGGCCCTCGAAGGCATCGACCCCTCGGGCATCATCCAGGATTGGGAAACCAATCGGCAGGCTGTCGAGGCCTGCCGCCCGATCATCGAGCGTGAGGCGCGCGAGAAGTACAACGCGCAGATCGTCAACATCTACCCGTTCCCGCCCCAGCAGCTCTGGTTCAACCTTAGCGACCGGTCGATGACGGACGTCTCGCTGTCTGACCTCGCAGGCAAGAAGATCCGCACGTACAGCCGGACCCAGGGCGATTTCGTCGAAGGGCTGGGGGCGTCATCGATCACGCTCGCGCTGGCCGAAGTGGTGCCCGCCCTGGAGAAGGGCGTCGCCGACTGCGGCGTGACCGGGACAATGCCGGCCGACAACGGCCAATGGTGGCTGGTGGTGACGCATAACGTCCACGTTCGCCTCGGCTTTGCTACCACGTTCACGGCGATCAACCTCGACACCTGGAGCGGCATGAGCGCCGAGACGCAGGCGCTCATCCTGCCGGAAGCCAAGCCGTTCGAGGATGAGATCTGGGCGTTTGAGCAGACGCTGGATCAGGCCGGCATGGACTGCAATGCCCAGGGCCCGTGCGACCGCGGCGATCCGGGCAACATGACGTTCTTCGAACCCAACGCCGAGGATCAGGCGCTTCTTGAAGAGGATTGCGGCCGAAACGGTCGTGCCGCGCTGGGCCGAGCGGTGCGGCAGCGCCTGCGCGCAGGAGTGGAACGAGACGATCGGCAAGATCATCGGCATCACCGCGCCCACGAGCGGGTCTTGATCGAAAGTCGGTCGCGGCGGGGACCTGCCGCGGCCCATCCGGCGCTTGGGGAGAAAGAGCCATGTTTGTCCGCATCCAATCGCGGCTGGAGGCCACGGCACGGGGCGCGGCCATCTTCGGCGTGACTATAAAGGTGCTGATGGAAGTGGCGCTGATCAGGACCGCCATCGGGCTCAACCTCTAAGTGGTGCACGGAACCCGCACCCGGGGCGGCCGGTTCAACGACGTCAGCTATGGCGCGCTGCCGTTTCTGGCCGCGCTGCTCGCACTGATCGGGTGCTTGCTGGCCTTCCCCGACATCGCCACCTGGCTGCCAAGCCAAGTCTACTAACTCTTTGAAAGCAGAAAGCCATGACCCGACCCTGCCTTGCCCCGCTGCCCGACGCGACGCCGCCGAAGCAGCCGCTTCCCAGGGGCGCGACGGACTGCCATGCCCATGTGATCGCGCCGCAGGCCGAGCACCCGTTCGTCGCGAACCGGTCTTACACGCCGCCGCCGTCGACGCTGGCGGCTTATCGGGCGTTGCACGCCCGGCTCGGGATCGAGCGCGCCGTGATCGTGCAGCCCTCCGTCCATGGCACAGACAACCGGGTCACGTTGGGGGCCATCGCGGGCTACGGCCCGGCCTGCCGGGGGATCGCGGTGGTCGAGGCGGATTGCCCGATGGAGGACCTGCGCGCGATGGATGCGTGCGGCATCCGGGGCGTGCGGATCAACATGCTCTTTGCCGGGGGCATCGGGCTGGAGGATCTGGAGCCGCTGGCGCGCCGGATTGCCGGCCTCGGCTGGCACCTTCAGCTCCTGATCGACGGCCCCACGCTCGCCGATCAGGAGGCCCGGCTCGCGCCCCTGCCCGTGCACGTCGTGATCGACCATATGGGCCATGTTCAGGTTCGCGAAGGTCTCGACCAGCCTGGGTTTCGCGCGCTGCGCCGTCTTGTGAGCGGGGGCAACTCCTGGGTGAAGCTTTCGGGCAGCTATCGCATGTCACACAAGCGGCCCGGGTTTGAAGACGTGGTGCCCTTCGCGCAGGCGCTCATCGCAGAGAACCCGCATCGCATGGTCTGGAGAACCGACTGGCCGCATCCGGCGATGCAGGACTTCATGCCGGATGACGGGGCGTTGGTGGATGCGCTGGACACCTATGTGCGAACGGAGGCGGAGCGGACCGCGATCCTCGTCGACAACCCGGCGTCTCTCTACGGGTTCTGACCGCACGGGTTCGATGATCTCGTGCCGCCCGGCTGTGCTTGGCGGAATGCTTCCTCCGGTTCAGATGCCAGGGCAGGGGGCGCTTGCAGAGCCCTGCACTGGATCGTCGGTGGGCAACGGAACGCACGGATCGGGCCGCAGCGCCATCCTCGCCAGTCCCGGCGCTCGGTGGCCCGGCAAGCGTCCAAGGCCCGTCGCCGCGCACTATCCCAAGTTGGTCTGCGGGGCCGCATCCCCTGGTCGACCCGGCGGTGCGAAGCTGCCCGGCGGGCCCGCGTCAGGCGCGCACGCCGGCTTGCACGACACCGAGAACGGAGAGCACCTTGGCCTCAATATCCTCGGCATTCAGCTTTGCGACGGCATACATGTCCCGCGGGCTGGCCTGGTCTATGAAAATGTCCGGCAGCACCATGGAGCGATACTTCAGGCCTGTGTCGAAGACGCCCTCCTCGGCCAGCAAGTGCGCCACGTGCGAGCCGAACCCGCCAATGGCGCCTTCCTCGACCGTGATCAGAACCTCATGCGCCGCGGCAAGTTGCAGGATAAGGTCGCGGTCCAGCGGCTTGGCGAAGCGGGCGTCGGCAATGGTGGGGGTGATCCCCTTTTGAGAGAGGGAATCGCTCGCCTCCTGCACCTCCTTCAGACGCGCGCCGAAGTTCAACAGCGCGACGCCCGCGCCCTCGCGGATCATGCGCCCTTTGCCGATCTCCAAGATCTCGCCCCGGTCCGGCATCTCGACGCCGACGCCCTCACCCCGCGGAAAGCGGAAGGAAATCGGGCTGTCGTCATGGGCCACGGCCGTGGCGACCATGTGCTTCAACTCCGCTTCGTCCGCTGCCGCCATCACGACAAAGCCAGGCAGGTTGGCAAGATAGGCGGTGTCGAAAGCACCCGCATGCGTCGCCCCATCGGCGCCGACAAGCCCCGCTCGGTCAATGGCGAAGCGCACCGGAAGCCGTTGAATGGCCACGTCATGCACCACCTGATCGTAGCCACGCTGCAGGAAAGTGGAGTAGATCGCGCAGAACGGCTTCAGCCCGCCCGCGGCTTGCCCGGCAGAAAAGGTCACCGCGTGCTGCTCCGCGATGCCCACATCGAAGCAGCGCGAGGCGAAGCGCTCGGCGAAGAGCTTCAGCCCGGTTCCATCGGGCATGGCCGCGGTCACGGCGGTGATGCGTTCGTCGCGCCCGGCTTCGTCGATCAGGGCTTCGGCAAAGACCTTGGTGTAGGACGGGGCGTTCGACGGCGACTTCTTCTGTTCGCCCGTCACCAGATCGAACTTGGAGACGCCGTGGCCCTTGTCCCGCGCCTCCTCGGCCGGGCCGTAACCCTTGCCCTTCTTGGTGATCGCGTGGATCAGGACCGGCCCGTCGGCCCGCGCCTTGACCGTCCGCAGAACGGCAAGAAGCTGTTCCATGTCGTGCCCGTCGATGGGCCCGACATAGGAAAAGCCCAGCTCTTCGAACAGCGTGCCCCCGACAACGGTGTGCTTCAGCAGGTCCTTTGCCCGCTTGGCGCCCTCGCGGAACGGCTCCGGCAGCAGGCTGACCGCGCCCTTCGCCGCCGCCTTGAACTCCTGAAACGGGGCTCCGGCATAGAGGCGGGACAGGTAGGAGGACATCGCACCTACCGGCGGGGCAATGGACATTTCGTTGTCGTTGAGAACGACGATGAGCCGACGCCGCTCGTGCCCGGCATTGTTCATCGCCTCATAGGCCATGCCGGCGCTCAGCGCGCCGTCTCCGATGACGGCGATGGCGTCGCCCAGCGGGGGTTCGCCCTTCGTTTCGGGCCGGGCGCCCAGATCCCGCGCCGTCGCAAACCCCAGCGCCGCCGAGATAGAGGTGGAGGAATGCGCCGCACCGAACGGATCGTAGGGGCTTTCGGACCGTTTGGTGAAGCCGCTCAACCCGTCCTTCTGGCGCAGGGTGCGGATGCGGTCGCGGCGCCCGGTCAGGATCTTGTGCGGGTAGCATTGATGCGACACGTCCCAGATCAGCCTGTCGCGCGGGGTGTCGAACACCGCATGCAGCGCCACGGTGAGTTCGATCACGCCGAGCCCGGCGCCCAGATGCCCGCCCGTCTGACTGACGGCCGCGATTGTCTCGGCCCGCAGCTCGCTTGCCAGGCGCTCGAGATCGCGATCGGAGAACTGTTTCAGGTCTGAGGGGCTATGGACCGTATCGAGGAGCGGCGTGCTCAGTCTGCTCGTCATGTCGTCGTCTTTCCTGGGCCGCTGGCGGTCTGGCGGGCGTCACTTTTTGCGCGCGATAACGAAGCGGGCTGCCGCCCGCAAGAGATCGGCGCGCGCGCCATAGACGTCGAGCGCGGCACAGGCATCCTGCACCAAACCCGCGGCCCGCACCTTTGCGGCGTCGAGCCCGAGCAGGGACACAAAGGTCGCCTTGCCGGCCGCGTCGTCCTTGCGGAGGCGCTTGCCCGCCGCTGTCGCGTCGCCTTCGATATCAAGAATGTCATCCGCGATCTGAAAGGCGAGCCCCAGAGCCTCGGCATAGTGCCGCAGGGGGGCGGTATCTTCGCCCGCGATGACGGCGCCCGCTTCCCCGGACCAGCGGATTAGCGCGCCGGTCTTGGCCGCCTGAAGCTGCTCCACATCGCCGAGGCTTAACGGGGCCGTGGCCGTTTCGGCCGCAATATCAAGTGCCTGGCCCAGTACCATCCCGCGCGCTCCGGCGGCCTCGGCCATGGAGGAGACGAGCCGGACACGCCTGTCGGGCGACGGCGCGGCCGCCTCCCGGGCCAATAGCTCGAAGGCGAGGCAATGCAGCGCATCGCCGACCAGAACGGCGGTGGCCTCGTCCCATTTGACATGCACGGTCGGCCGGCCGCGTCTGAGATCGTCGTCGTCCATGGCGGGCAGGTCGTCATGGACGAGCGAGTAGGTGTGCACCGCCTCGACCGCCGCCGCCGCATAGCGCGAGGTTTCCGGCGCGATGTCAAAGAGCGCGGCACCCTCCATGACGAGGAAGCCGCGCAGGCCCTTGCCGCCGTCGAGCGCATATCCCATCGCCTCGACCACGGGCACCCGCGGGAACCGCGCCAGTTCGGCCGCAAGCAGCGCATGCACCTCGGTGGACGCCGCCGTCAGCCGCGCCTCGAACGGCGCCTCTGCCACACTTGCCTCAGCCATCGAGCGGTGCGGTGCCCGTCGCGGCGCCGCTGGCATCGGTGGTGATCTGCTCCACCTGCATTTCCGCCTTGCGCAGCGCGTCCTCGCACCGTTTCGCCAGGGCATTGCCGCGCTGGTAGAGGTCGATGGACTGCTCCAGCGGTACGTCTCCGCCTTCCAGCCGTCCGACCACCTGCTCCAATTCTGCCAGAGCGGCCTCGAAGCTCATTTCCTCCACCGGCGTCTCTGTCATCCCCGCTCCCCCCGTTTCATCAAGACCTCGACATGCGCCGCCACACTGGCCGCCAACGCTGCCAGATCGTATCCGCCCTCCAGCGCAGACACCACACGGCCGCCTGCCGCGGTATCTGCGACATCGCAGATCCGTTCCGTCACCCAGGCGAAATCCTGCTCCAAAAGGGCCATTTGAGCCAGGGGATCGTCGGCATGGGCGTCGAAGCCGGCGGAGATCAGGATGAGTTCCGGCGCGAACTCTTCCAGCGCCGGAAGGACCTGCCCCTCATAGGCGCGGCGGAAGCCGGTGCTCCCCGTCCCGGGCGGCAGCGGGACATTGATGACGTTGCCATAGGCACCGGTCTCGTGAATGTCCCCGGTGCCCGGCCACAGCGGCATCTGATGGGACGAGACGAAGAGCGTGCGCCCCTCGTTCCACAGCAGATCCTGCGTGCCGTTTCCGTGATGCACGTCGAAATCGACGACTGCGACGCGCGACAGGCCGTGCAGATCGAGCGCACGTTTCGCCGCGATCGCGACCGAGCCGAACAGACAGAAGCCCATGGGCGTTTCGCGCTCGGCGTGGTGACCGGGTGGCCTGATCGCACAAAACGCATTGGCCACGTCACCGGCCATGACGGCATCCACCGCCGCGCCGAGGGCGCCGACCGCGCGAAGCGCCGCGTTCCACGACCCCGCCATCACATGGGTGTCGGCATCGAGCGCGCGGCTTCCGAAGGAGGGGATCGACGCTTCGATCTCCGCCACGTAGCTATCCGGGTGGCAGCGCAGCAGCTCGCCCCGGTCGGCCAGGGGCGCATCCCGGCGGACGAGATCGTCGAACCGCGCCAGCCCCTCCGCCACCGCCTCCAGCCGGGCGACACGCTCCGGATGGCCGTCCGGTGTGATGTGTCCCAGGCAATCGCTATGGCTGAAGAGCGCGGTCGCCATTCTTCGCCTTCCTCTCGTTATCGTGCTGCGTCAGGTCTCTGGAGCGCGCGGATTGCGTCGCGGCGGCGCCCGTGGGCGGCCTCAATCCGGCGCGAGCATATAGCCGGCGCCGCGGACGGTCTGCAGGTAGCGCGGCTGCCGCGGATCCTCTTCGATCTTGCGCCGAAGCCGCGTGATCTGCACGTCCACCGCCCGTTCCTGGGCGCCTTCGCCATCCCTGCCGCCGTCCCGTCCCAGATCCGAGACCAGCTGCGCACGGCTCAGCGCCTCACCCGGCCGCGCGGAGAAGATCCGCATCAGGGCGGCCTCCGTCGCAGTGAGGCGCACGGGATCGTCGCCGCGCCACATCTCGCCTTTCTCGATATCGTAGCGGACCGGCCCCAGATGAAGCACCTTGGGGCCCGCCGGCCCGACCGGTTCGGACGGCACACGCCGCAGGATCGCGTTGATTCGAAGCAGAAGCTCCTTCGGTTCGAACGGCTTGGGCAGATAATCGTCCGCGCCCGCTTCGAGCCCGGCGATCCGGTCGCCTGTCTCGCCCTTGGCGGTCAACAGCAGGATCGGGGTTGCGATCTGGGCGCGGAGCGCCGTGGTCAGGGTCAGCCCATCCTCGCCGGGCATCATCACGTCGAGCACGATCAGATCGAACTCCAGTCCCGACAGAAGCCGCCGCGCCTGTGCCGCATCGCGGGCGGCCGACACCAGAAACCC
Source organism: Pseudomonadota bacterium (assembly GCA_038757905.1). GTDB lineage: Bacteria > Pseudomonadota > Alphaproteobacteria > Rhodobacterales > Rhodobacteraceae > HLUCCA09. The sequence goes on from JBCDGG010000005.1 coordinate 52,399, forward strand.
GTGGCGCATCAGAAACTTCTGCAAGAGCCCGCGGATGCGCGCGTCGTCGTCGACGATCAGCAGATGCGCATCCGCCGGTTCGACATCCAACTCCGGCCGCAGCGTTCGCGCCGGTTCAGTGCTCAGGTCAAGATCGTTCATCGTCCAGTCTCCGCCAGCCGATGGTATCTGCGGCGCATATCGGGGTCCATCATCTCTTCCAGAACGGAGCGAAAGCCTGCCACAGCCTCCGGGCCCACATTTCGAAACGCCAGGCGCATGCGTTCAGTCTGCGCGATGGAAAGCTCGCCTTCGAGCCTTGCGCCGTCCTCCGTCAGGTGCAAATGGCGCTCGCGCTTATCTTGGGCACCCACACGGCTGTCCACGAGGCCGTCTTCGATCAGGCGCCGCAAAACGCGATTGAGGGACTGCTTGGTGACGCCGAGCGTGGCCAGCAGGTTGTTCACGGTCGTCCCGGGCGACCTTCGGATGAAATGCAACGCGCGGTGATGCGCGCGCCCATAGCCTTGAGCCTCAAGAATCCGGTCGGGATCTGCCGTGAACCCGCGATAGGCAAAAAACATCGCCTCAATCGATTTCCGAAGCTGCTCATCCGTCAAGAATAGGAGCGTATCGCCCCGCTGCGGTATGCCACCAGGCCCGTCCGCCATCGTTCTTCCCCTTGTCCGCGGCGTAGGCCGCGCGTTGCGCTTCGACAGATTACGTCAGCCTTGTTGACATTGCTAGGGGTCGCTGCTAATTCCGGTCAGTTTTTGCGCAATAATGTGGCCGTATCGGACATATTTTACGCAACATTTGAAAAGTGGCGAGAGCGGCGTGCTCGACGACGCCAGGAAAAGGAGAAACGCCATGGCGGGCGCCTACGACGACAGAGATGGAACGATCTGGATGGACGGCGCCCTTGTGCCGTGGCGCGACGCCAATGTGCACATTCTGACCCACGCCATGCACTACGCCTCGTCGGTCTTCGAAGGTGAGCGCGCCTATAACGGCACGATCTTTGAATCGCGCAAGCACTCCGAGCGGCTTTGCGCGTCGGCCAAGATGATCGACTTCGAGATCCCCTGGACGATCGACGAAATCGAAGCCGCGAAGTACGAGGTCATGCGCGCCAATGGCCTGACCGACGCCTATGTGCGCGCCGTCGCCTGGCGCGGCTCGGGAGAGGACATGGGCGTCTCGTCGGCGCGCAACCCGGTCCGTCTGGCGGTGGCCGCGTGGGAGTGGGGGAACTACTACGGCGACGCGAAGACGAAGGGCGCCAAGCTCGACATCTCGAAGTGGAAGCGGCCGTCGCCCGAGACGATCCCAAGCCACGCCAAGGCGGCGGGCCTCTACATGATCTGCACTATGTCCAAGCATGCTGCAGAGGCGAAGGGATGCTCGGACGCGATGATGTTCGATTATCGCGGCTATGTGGCCGAGGCGACCGGGGCGAATGTCTTCTTCGTCAAGGATGGCGAGGTGCACACGCCGACGCCCGATTGCTTCCTGAACGGGATCACGCGGCAGACCGTGATCGGGATGCTTCAGGACCGTCAGATCAAGGTGCACGAGCGCCACATCATGCCCGACGAGATGGAAAGCTTCGAGCAATGCTGGCTGACCGGAACGGCGGCCGAGGTAACGCCGGTTGGCGAAATCGGGCCTTACGCCTTCGAGGTTGGCGCGCTGACCCGCGACATCTCCAGTGCCTACGAGGCGCTCGTCCGGACCTGAGGCATTAGGGGAATCGTAAGGCTCGCGGGGTAGCGTGCATGCACAATCGGAGATGTGCATGTGGCGTGGTCCGTTCCCTATACGCTTCTGATCTTTGCCCTTCTGGCGGCACCCTCGCTGGTGGCACGTGGCGTCCACATCGTTACCGGGGACCCGCTGTGGCAGTACCTCGCTATTGATGAGGAGCGTATAGCGGCGGCGGAAACGTATATCGAAACGGATGGCCCCCATATCCGCGTTCGGGTCTACTGGCGCGGGGCGGACGACACCTACGCCACACCGGAAGAGCTGGTGGAAGCCTTGCGCGGGTCCTTCGCCGTCAAGGGGATCGAGGCGTTCATCGCCGTCATGGAGCCTTTGGACGGTTCGAATAGCCCCCATACGACGATTGAGCTGCGCGCCGGGGCCAACAAGCTCGGCCCCTTTCCGGCATACGATGCGGCGCGTCACATCCAGCCTGCCGTCAAGGCGGCGCATCTCGCCTACCGACCGGCCTCGACCGAGGAGCATCGCTGGTAGCCAAAGCGGCGGCGCCACTTGGCGCGGCCAACTTGGTCGCGCCGCATCATGTGGTTGTTGGGGGGGGGCGATGGCGGGCGTCACGTGCTCCGTGTAGTCAGGGTGGCGCGATTTACCTTCTGTTTTGTCACGACAGAGGAAGACCGCTGGCAGCCGAAGCGGCGGCGCGCCCGCAAAGCGCGGCCCGGTCGCACCGCATTCTCCGTTCGTCTGGTTGAAGAGATTGTCTTGCGCTGTGTAGACGGAGCTGCTTTGCCCATGCCACCTAGTGTGCGGTGACCCTAGCGCGTCGACGCGCACCGATGACGGGCACTCCTCGGCGAAAAGCCCCTGCAATAGCCGCTGTGCGCAACGGTAGGTCCAGCACAACGGAGGGGATGGCGCAATGGCAGACCCGCCGCAAAGGTGGATCTGCCACGTCGGCTGGCACGCAGACGCTTCGGGTACACCGCACGCGCGGGTGTGACTCATCCGTCGGCGCCATTCCGCGAGGCGCGCGCAATGAAGCTTGCCATCTCGCCATGATGGGCAGGCCTTAGAGGGTATGCCTGCCCAGTGGCGGCACCATTGCAGAACACCATGGGACGCTGCGTGGCGCAGTCCGCAGGCCCTTCCGAACCTCAGTCTTTGAGAGATCCACTGGCAGGACGGCCCGTCCCGACGGCCGCGCTAGGCGTCGCTGCGGCGCTCAATACGCAGATAGGCGCGCATGCGTGCGCTCGGGTTGAACGGGCCCTTGGCCCTCCGCCGCAGCATGGCGAGCTTCCTTTCCAGCACAACCGGTGTCCCGGCGTGAGCCGCCCGCGTGTAGCGCATCAGGGGGGCGTCCGATGTTGTGCGATTGGCCTGATCCAGTACGTGACGTGCCATCGAATCCTCCTTCTCCTACGGGTGCAGAATACCAGATCTGCCCGGCGCGCCCAAAGATCTTTGCCCTAGGCCAGGCGTGCGACCGCCCAGCGCGCCGCGTCCCGGACGGTTGGATCGGCGTCGTCCAGCAAGGCCCGGGCTTCCTCCCGCAGGGACGGATCGCCCGAGTTTCCAATGGCATACAAGACATTCCGGACAAAACGATCCCGCCCGATCCGCTTGATGGGCGAACCGGAGAACCGCGCGCGAAAGCCTGCGTCGTTCAGGCGCACAAGCTCGCGCAGCGGCGGCGCGTCGAGCCCCTCGCGCGCGGCGTAGCGCGTCTCGTGGCCTGCGACGGCGAACTTGTTCCACGGGCACACGGCCAAGCAATCGTCGCAGCCATAGATGCGGTTGCCCATCCGCGCCCGAAGGTTCTCGTCCACCGGGCCTTTGTGTTCGATGGTCAGATAGCTGATGCACCGTCGCGCATCGAGCTTGTAGGCGGCGGGGAACGCCTCTGTCGGGCAGACATTGAGGCAGGCGCGGCATGAGCCGCAATGGTCCTCCTCCGGCGCGTCGGGCGGCAGTTCGGCGGTTGTGTAGATCGAGCCGAGGAAGAACCAGTTGCCCAGCGACCGGCTGAGAAGGTTGGTGTGTTTGCCCTGCCAGCCGAGCCCCGCCGCCTGTCCGAGCGCCTTTTCAGGAACGGGCGCGGTATCGACGAACACCTTCACCTCGCACGACGCCTCGGCCACCAACCAGCGCGCCACACGCTTCAGGCGCTTCTTGACGAGGTCGTGGTAATCCCGGCCCCTGGCATAGACGGAGATCGTGCCGACATGGGGATCGGACAGCGTGGCCATCGGATCGCCGTCCGGCGTGTAGGGCTCTGCGAGCATCACGATGCTGCGCGCTTCGGGCCAGAGCTGGGCCGGATCGCCGCGCCACGCCATGCGCTCCGCCAGCCAGCCCATTTGCCCATGCCACCCTTCGGCGACGAAAGCGGCAAGGCGCGCGGGCACCTCTGGCACCGCGTCCGGCCGACAAAAACCGACCCGCGCGAACCCCTCCGCGCGGGCCTGTCGTGAAAGCCGGTCTTTGAGGGTGTGCGTCCCATCCTCCGCAGCCGGCCGCCCCCGGCGGTCTGGCAAAGGCGTGGCGCGCGCGGCCCCGGCGGACATCCCTAGAGGAAGCCCTCATTCGTGAGCGACTGGATCTGCGTCTCGCCGTTCAGATCGACAACGCAGCGCCAGGGCGCGGCCTCGTCGCCCACCGACAGGCGCACGATACTGCCAAGCTCCGTCGATTCCGAACTCGTGACGTTCACGGTCGGGTTGTTCGTTTCGAATTGCACATCGGTCCGGCACTTGGCCTGATCTTCCGCGGAGGCCGGGGGCGGCGGCTCCGGCACGCAGGCGGTGAGCGCGATCAGCCCAAAGGCAGCGGCAGGGATCAGGCGGGTCATGGGGAAATCCTTTCCTACTGTCGTCTGTACGGTCCCGCCCTCACGCTAAGGAACGCGGCTGGGCTTGTATAGTCGGCAGTGGCGCGGTCCGGGCGCAGGTCATTCGATCCCGATAATCAAGTTGAACTCTGCCGCGCGGTCCGCCTGGTTGACGACTTCGATGATGTGATCGCCGGACTGCCAGAGCTGGCCGCGGTACTCGGTGCCGGCATCCGTGCCCTCAAGTAGAAGGGTCCCGTCCGGGCTCCGGATTACGTAGTACATCTCGGCGTCCTTCGGCGCCACGCGTACATAGAGAAACTGCTCCGCCCGCGCGCCGATCAGGAATTGCCTTGCGCCGCCGGACTCGAGGTGCCGTGTGATCTCTGTCCCGGTTGTGCCGGGGGCGAACTGGATACGTTCGGGGCCCGGCCCGGCCGCGGCGGCGGTGTGAGCGCGGATCGCATCGGCATCCGCCCCCTCCTGCATAGACATTTCGCCGATGGTGCCGTCGCTATAGGCGATGCAGCGCCAGATCGTTCCCCCGCGATCCTGCAGGACGACCTCGGTCCCCGCCTGGGAGAACGAGCTGGACAGGACCTCGCCGCCCGCGCTGTCCGCCCCGCCGACCGAGCGGAGATGGTCGATACATACGTCGATCGCGGCCTGATCGGAGTTGGTGGACGCATAGGCCGCGCATCCCGCCAGGAGGGCGGCGCAGGCAACTCCTTGAAATCGCATCGCTCTCCCCCCTTTGTTGCCATCTATGGCCTCCCCCCGCCGGGGCCGTATCTGCCGGCCCCTTCGGCGCGTCCGTTCCCACGGGTCTGCCGTGCGGGGGTGGATCGGCGTTGTGGACCTGTATCAGGCCGCAATCCGCCCATGTCCCGGAATGCGACACGTCGACGTGCGCGGCTTCGCGCTCATGCCGGGGCAGGGGCTGCGCCTCCGGCCCGCAGGCGCGCTCAGAAGTCCAGATCGGCGTAGTGCGACGGGGGAGGGAAGCCCGGCACCTGATCGGCGAGGATCGAGCGGAACGCGGGACGCGATTTGATCTTGGCGTACCAGTCCTTGACGTTCTCGGAGCGGTGCCAATCGACGTCGGAGATATAGTCGAGCGCAGACAAATGCGCCGCCGCGGCAAAATCCGCGAGCGTCATGGCATCGCCGGCGAGCCAGCGGCGCTGCTCCAGAAGCCAGTGCATGTAGTCGAGATGGTACTTGATCGCCTTGGCTCCGGCTTTGACGTTCCGGCTCTCGGGAAATCCTGCCTTGGTGATCTTCTTGTTCACCCGTTCGTAGAGGAGGTTGGCCGTGACCTCGTGGTGAAACTTGTCGTCGAACCAGGCGCAGATGCGCCGCACCTCGTATCGCTCGCCAGGGTCCTGCGGCAGGAGCGGCGGCTCCGGTTGCGTTTCTTCGAGGTACTCGCAGATCGCCTGGCTTTCGGACATCGCCCGGCCGTCCATCCGCAGAACCGGCACCTTGCCCGCGGGATTGCGGCGCAGGAAGTCCGGTTCCCGCTCCCAATACCGCTCCTCGACCAGATCCACCTCGATCCGCTTTTCCGCCAGCACGAGGCGCACCTTTCGGCAGAAGGGAGACAGCGGCACGTGATAGAGGCGGGTCATCGGTCACCGTTGGCTTGTGGCTGGCGTTTCATGCCCATTGGGCGGCCGCATTTCAATTGTCAAAACAGCCATCCCGTCCATCGGCGGCAATCGTTGCGGCGCCGTCCGCAATGGATGCGGCGCGCCGGCGCAGCCAATCGGACGGGTTGGCGGCATCGCGGGACTTCGGGTTGGGCAGCACAGCGGCCAAGCGCGCGGCCTGCGTCGCGTTCAGCTCCGCCGCAGAGACGCCGTAGTAGGTCTGCGCGGCCGACTCGACGCCGAATACGCCCTCGTCGAACTCCGCCACGTTCATGTAGACCTCAAGGATCCGCCTCTTCGACCAGACAAGCTCGACCGCCGGGGTGAGCACCGCCTCGACCGCCTTGCGCACCCAGCTGCGCCCTTGCCAGAGATAGACATTTTTGACCGTTTGCTGCGACAGGGTGGACGCCCCGCGCTGGGCGCCGTCGTCCAACGCGTCGCGTATGGCGTTCATGTCAAAACCCCAGTGGAGGCAGTAGTTTGCATCCTCTGCCGCCACGACGGAGCGCGCCATGACCGGCGCGATGTCGGACATCGGCACCCATGCGCGGTCTACGCTTCCCAGGCGCCGCTGTTCCGCCCAGATCGTGTGCGTGATGGGCGGGTTTACGACTGCGAACAGGACGACGAGCGCGGCCGCCGCCAGTAGCGGGACCAGGATCGCCCATCGCAGGACACGGCGGAGCGCCGTGGTGGCGCGAAGCAGCACCCCAGGCCGGGCCTTGGTCTGCGCTTTGCGCTTGCCCCGCACCGCGCGCTTTATGTTTGCGTCGCTCTTGGGCGAGGTGCGTGTGGTTTTTGCCTGCTTTGCCACGCGGTGCTTTTACCCCGCCGCACGGGTCGGGAAAAGCGCGGCTTGGAAAGCGGCCGCCGATTATGGCAGCGGGACCCCATGGCGTTTCATCAACTCGCCCGAGGTGACCTCCGGCACGGTGAGGATCTCCTCCCGCGGGCGCAGGAACTTCTCGCGCAGGGCGAGGGGGAGCCCGCAAAGGTCGGGGTGCCCGCGGAAGAGACGGCGCAGCGTGCGGGCCTTCGGCGGCTCGCGCCACAGCCAGGCGCTCTCTTCGGGGTCGAGGTGATCGGCATAGGGCAAGGCCACCAATCGGTAGGGCGACAGGCTTTCCCACACGAACGTGGCGTCCACCTCGTGCCATGGCTTCGGCACATAGATCGCGTGCACGAAAGCCGGGGTGCCCCGTAGCGCGTTCAGGGCCCGGGGCCCGGGGCGGTACCCGGTCTTCCGCAGGCATTGCGCGATCTCCCGGCTCTCGCGGAGCAGCGCAATCGGGATCTGCTGAAACCTGCGGCTGCCCAGGAGCGCGCTCAGGACGGACTGATCCGACTGGAACGCCAGGGGGCGGACGAAGTGCCCGAAGTCCTTGCCCGCGTTGTAGGCTGGAGACAGGACAACGCGCTGCCAGTCTTCCAAGAGCGCGCGGTGGTGCCGGCTCACCGATACGACGCTGCTGTTGATCTCGAAGTTCGCGCCATCGGCGCGCGGCTCCAGCCCCAGGTCGATGGCGCGGTTGCTGATGCCGCGCGGCTGAACGAGCTTCGGCTCCTCGGCGATGACCAGCGTTTCGGCAGAAGCCTCGACCAGACGCGACGGCAATGCGTTGGCGAGGATGATGTCGGAGTCGATCCAGACGGCCCGCTCCACCCCGTTGTCGAGGAGCCAGAGCAGGAGTTCGGCCTTGATGTCCCACCCGGTGCCCTGAGGCTCCGGCTCCGCATGGCACACGACGTTGGGGCGGGCCGCCAGCCACGCCGCCATCGCGTCGGGCAGCGGTGCGGTGAAGACGTGCACCCGTGAGGTCGGCGCGTGCCTCTCGAGGCTGAGCGCAAGGAGCTTCAGCGCCACAAAATCCGAAGGACGGCTTTCGAAGGCGCAGAAGTCCAGCCCTTGCGTCATTCCGCCGGTACCGCGGCCTCTTCGATCCCGAGCGGGTGGGCGAGCTTGCCGATCATCTCCTTCGGGCAGATCTGCAGGAAGTTGCCGCGCTCAAGATCCCAATGCTGCAGGATATCGGCCGCATGGCGGCTGCCCGTCTCGGCCAGATGGCGCTCGATCAGCCCCTTCAACTCCGCCTCCCAATGCGGCACCTCCACCGGACAGGTGACGAGCGTTTCCATGTTCATCATGTCCAGCGCGAGGCCGTCGGGATCGTGCAGATACGCCATCCCGCCGGTCATCCCGGCACCGAAGTTGGCGCCGATCTGGCCGAGGATCACGGCCACGCCGCCCGTCATGTACTCGCAGCCGTTAGAGCCGCAGCCCTCCACAACGACGCGCGCACCGGAGTTTCTGACAGCGAACCGCTCACCCGCGCGGCCTGCGGCGAACAAGTAGCCGTCCGTCGCGCCGTAAAGCACGGTGTTGCCGATAATGACGTTCTCGTCTGCCCGCAGCGGAGACGCCATGGGCGGGCGAACGACGATCGTGCCGCCGGAAAGCCCTTTGCCGACATAGTCGTTGGCGTCCCCCGACACTTCCAGCTTGAGGCCCGGCGCGGAAAAGGCGCCCAGGGACTGGCCGGCGGAGCCCGTCAGCTTGACATGCAGATGGTCCGGCTGAAGCTGATTGCGCATACCGAAGCGCTGCACGATATGGCTGGAGGTGCGCGTCCCGATGGTGCGCAGCGTGTTCTGCACCGCATAGCTCAGCTGCATCTTTTCGCCGTCTTCGAGGAACCGTGCGGCATCCTTCACGATCTCGGCGTCGAGCGTATCGGGCACCTTGTTGCGGGGCTTGTCGCGGTCGTAGACGATCTCTGCCGCGCCATCGACTGTGATCAGCATCGGGTTGAGATCCAGATCGTCGAGATGGGCGGAGCCCCGGCTGACCTGCATGAGCAGATCGGCGCGGCCGATCACCTCGTCAAGCGAGCGGGCCCCGATCTCGGCCAGGATCTCGCGCACTTCGGTGGCGTAGAAGGTGATCAGGTTGACCACCTTGTCGGCGTTGCCGGTGAACTTCTCGCGCAGACGCGGATCCTGGGTGCAGACGCCGACGGGGCAGGTGTTCGACTGGCACTGGCGCACCATGATGCAGCCCATGGCGATCAGCGCGGCAGTGCCAATGCCGTATTCCTCGGCGCCCATCATGGCGGCCATGACGATATCGCGCCCCGTCCGCAACCCGCCATCGGTGCGCAGCGTCACCCGCGCGCGCAGCTTGTTCATGGCGAGCACCTGATGCGCCTCGGTCAGGCCCATCTCCCACGGCAGACCGGCATACTTGATCGAAGTGGCAGGGGACGCCCCGGTGCCGCCATTGTGGCCCGAGATCAGGATCACGTCCGCCTCGGCCTTGGCCACGCCGGCGGCAATGGTGCCAACGCCACTGCTGGCTACCAGCTTCACCGTCACCTTGGCGCGCGGGTTGATCTGCTTGAGGTCATAGATCAGCTGCGCAAGGTCTTCGATGGAGTAGATGTCGTGGTGCGGCGGGGGCGAGATCAGCGTCACGCCCGGCGTCGAATGCCGCAGCCGCGCGATCAACTCGGTCACCTTCATGCCGGGCAACTGGCCGCCCTCGCCGGGCTTGGCTCCCTGGGCGACCTTGATCTCCAGCTCTTCGCAATGGTTGAGATACTCCGCCGTCACCCCGAACCGGCCGGAGGCCACCTGCTTGATCTTGGCGGACGGATTGTCGCCATTGGGCTCCGGCACGAAGTGGGCCGGATCTTCCCCGCCTTCGCCGCTGTCGGACTTGGCGCCGATGCGGTTCATCGCGACATTGAGCGTCTTGTGCGCCTCGGGGCTCAGCGCGCCGAGCGACATGCCGGGCGTCACGAAGCGCTTGCGGATCGAAGTGATGCTCTCCACCTCTTCGATCGGCACGGGGCGGCCCAGGGGCTTGAAGTCCATCAGGTCGCGCAGGTGGATCGGCGGATTGGCCCGCATCTTGCCCGAATACTGCTTCCACATCTCGTAGGAGGCGCGGTCGCATGCCGCCTGCAGCAGGTGCATCGACGTGGCTTCCCACGCATGCGTCTCGCCCGAGCGGCGCGCCTTGTAGAAGCCGCCAATGGGCAGCACATCCTGGCTGCCGTTCCAGCCGCGGGCGTGGACCTCCTCGATCTTGCGCTGAATTCCGCCCACTCCGATGCCCGAGATGCGGCTGATCATGCCGGGGAAGTACTCTGCGACCATGGCGCGGGACAGACCGACCGCCTCGAAGTTCAGGCCGCCGCGGTAGGACGAGATCACCGAGATCCCCATCTTCGACATGATCTTCAGCAGTCCGGCATCGACGGCTTTGCGGAACCGCGCGACGGCTTCCGTCAGCGGGCCATCGAGCAAGCCGCGCTCGATCCGGTCGGCAAGGCTGTCCTCGGCGAGATAGGCGTTCACGGTCGTCGCCCCGCAGCCGATCAGCACGGCGAAGTAGTGCGGATCGATGCATTCGGCCGAGCGTACGTTGAGCGAGCAGAAGGTACGCAACCCTTTCTTCGTCAGCCCGCTATGCACGGCCGATGTCGCCAGGATCATCGGCATCGGAACGCGATCTGCGCTCTGATGCTGATCCGTGAGCACGAGGTGGCCCGCCCCGGAGCGTACCGCGTCCTCGGCCTCGGCCCGGATCCGTTCCAACCCGTCGCGCAGGGCCGATTGCCCCGCATTCGCGGGAAAGGTGCAATCGAGCTCCACCATCGGCGCGCCGAAGCTCTCGACCAGCTTGTCGAACTGGGCATTGCCGACGAACGGGCTGTCCAGCACGATGATCTCGGTCTGGCTGCTGTCTTCATCGAGTACGTTCTTGAGGTTGCCGAACCGCGTCTTGAGCGACATCACGCGATACTCGCGCAGGCTGTCGATGGGCGGGTTCGTCACCTGGCTGAAGTTCTGCCGAAAGAAGTGGCTGAGCGGCCGGTACTTTTCCGACAGGACGGCCGATGGCGTGTCGTCTCCCATCGAGGCCAGCACTTCCTTGCCGTCTTCCGCCATGGGCGCCAGGATCTGCTCCAACTCCTCCAGCGAGTAGCCCGCGGCGATCTGGCGCTTGCGCAACTCGGCCCCGCTGAAGAGCGGCATCTCTGTTGCATCGCCGAGAACGTCGTCCAGTTCGGCGATCTTCTGCACCCATTCGCCGAAGGGCTGTGCGGCCGCCAACCTGTCCTTGATTTCCACATCGTGGAACAGCTTGCCCTCCGCCATGTCGACGGCGATCATCTGGCCCGGGCCGAGCGCGCCCTTTTCCACCACCGTGGCCTCGTCGGTCGGCACCATGCCCACCTCGGATCCGGCGATGAGCAGGCCATCGCCCGTCACCACGTACCGCATGGGGCGCAGGCCGTTCCTGTCGAGCCCGCCGCAAACCCAGCGGCCATCGGTCATCGCCAGCGCGGCGGGGCCGTCCCACGGCTCCATCACCGAGTTGACGTAGGAGTACATGTCACGCCACGCCTGCGGCAGTTCGACGGCCTGTTTCGACCAGCTTTCGGGCACCAGCATCGTCTTGGCCATCGGTGCGTTGCGGCCGGCCCGCACCAACACCTCGAACACGGAATCGAGCGCCGCGGAGTCCGACGAGCCCTGCGCGATGATCGGCTTGATGTCGTCCGCCATCTCCCCGAACGCCGAGGACGCCATCCGGATCTCGTGGGACTTCATCCAGTTGGTGTTGCCCTTCAACGTGTTGATCTCGCCGTTATGGGCAAGCATGCGGAAGGGCTGCGCGAGCCACCATTGCGGGAACGTATTGGTTGAGTAGCGCTGGTGGTAGATCGCGAATGCGCTCTCGAACCGCTCGTCCTTCAGGTCGGGGTAGAACTCGGCGACGTCCTGCGCCAGCATCATGCCTTTGTAGATGATCGACCGGCACGACAGCGAGCACACGTAGAAGTCCGGCACGCGCGCCGCCACGGCGGCCTTCTCGATCCGCCGACGGATCACATAGAGCTCGCGCTCGAAGGTTTCCTCGTCGACGCCCTTGGCGTTTGCGATCAGGATCTGCTCGATTTCGGGACGCGTCGCGTTGGCCTTTTCGCCGAGCACGCTCACATCGACCGGGACGTGCCGCCAGCCGTAGATGTAGTGCCCCATGCGCAGCACTTCCGTCTCAACGATGGTTCGGGCGGTTTCCTGCGCGCCGAAATCGGTGCGCGGCAGGAAGATCTGGCCCACCGCGACCTGATGCTCCATGTCCGGCTCGTGGCCGGTGCGCCGGATCTGATCGTAGAAGAAGTGCACCGGGATCTGCACATGGATGCCCGCGCCATCGCCCGTCCGGCCGTCGGCATCCACGGCGCCGCGATGCCAGACGGCTTTCAGCGCCGCAATTCCATCTTCAACTACCTTGCGCGACTTCGAGCCGTCGATTGCCACCACGAGGCCGACGCCGCACGAGCTGTGTTCGTCGGCGTCGCGGTACATTCCGTGGGATTCCATCCAGCGGCGCTTTGCTGTCTCGGTCGCGGCCCAGGCTGCGTCGTAGGTCGTCATGGCAGATTCCCTTCGATGTGGCGGTTGTTTGCTTCGTACTCGGCGCGCGTTTTGCGCCGGTGCTCACCGGCCAGCGGCGCATAGGCCGGGGCGCGGTCGGTATAGATCTCGGAGATCAGCGGAAACTCCGCCGCTCCGTCGAACAGCCCGGGCATCAGCTCGTAAGGGGCTGTCTCGGAATCGGTGTCGCGCAGCCACAGGTGCGTGCCGCAGCGCGGGCAGAACGCCCGTTCGGAGAACTCGGTGGACGCATAGCGCGCCACTTCGCCGGAGATTGTCACCGCTGCGGGGTCGGCCTCGAAGGCTCCCCAGATCGTGCCGTTCCAGCGCTGGCAGAGGCGACAGTGGCAGATCCCCACCGCGGCCAGATGCCGGCCCGAAACGCGCACGACAACGGCCTTGCAAAGGCAGTGCCCCTGCAACGCGCCGGACCGGCGGTGGGCCTGGACCCACGAGCGATCCGCGTCGTCATTCATGCGGGCGCGTCTCCGCCGCTTGCTGCCACCATGGCCATAACCTCGGCCTCCGTCATGCGTGTGCGCTCCCCGGCGAAGGCATGGCTATCGGGTTTGCTGTCGATATAGACCTCGGTGGCGAAGGTCAGCCCCTCGAAGCTGTCGAGCGACCCGGCCGACAGGCTCAGCAATCCCTGCATCGGCCCTTCGGCCGTGAGCCGCCAGAAGAGGCTCGACCCGCAGATCTTGCAGAACCCGCGTTCGGCCCACTCCGATGACTTGTACGTGGCGATATTGTCCTCGCCCTCCCAGTCGATGGCGCCCGAGGGCGCTTCGAGGCCGAACTCGATCCCGCCCGTGAACTTCCGGCACATGCCGCAATGGCAGGCGCCATACTCCGTGGGCGGCTCTTGGAACTTGTAACGGATAGCGCCGCACAGGCAGCCGCCCGTTCCGGGATTCACCCCGCTCATGTGCCGTCTCCTTCTCGAACGCGGCGCGCCGATGCGCCGGGGCGCCAGTAGGACGCACGGTGCCGGCGGCGCGCGCCCGATCCAATGCCGCTCCGCGGGCCGGATGTCATGCCGCTTACTCCGCCGCGATGGTGGCGCGCTCGGAGAAGCGGGCCATGATCGCCTCTGCCGCTTCGCGCCCGTCCCGGATGGCCCAGACCACCAGCGAGGCCCCACGCACGATATCGCCGACGGCATACACGCCGTCCAGCGCCGTCTCATGCGTGCGGAAATCGGCCTTGATCGTGCCCCACCGGGTCACTTCCAGCTCCGGCTGATCCCACAGGGATTGCAGTTCCTCCGGCTCGAAGCCCAGGGCCTTGATCACAAGGTCGGCGCCCTCCACATAGTCGGCCCCTTCAATCACCTCCGGCGCCTGACGGCCGGTGGCGTCCGGCGCGCCCAGCCGCATCTTCTGCACGAGAACGCCCGTGACGACGCCATCGTCGTCCGTGAACCCCTTGGGCGCGGTCAGCCACTCGAACTGAACGCCTTCCTCCTCGGCATTGGAGACTTCCCTCTGCGAGCCCGGCATGTTCGCCCGGTCGCGCCGGTAGAGGCATTTGACGCTCTGCGCTCCCTGCCGGATCGCCGTGCGCACGCAGTCCATCGCGGTATCGCCCCCACCGATGACCACGACGCGGCGGCCCTCTGCATTCAACTCACCGGAATCGAACTCCGGCACCGCGTCGCCGAAGCTTTTGCGGTTGGAGGCCGTAAGATAGTCGATCGCGCGCACTATCCCCGACGCGCCGACGCCAGGCGCGTTCAGCTCGCGGCTCTTGTAGACGCCTGTCGCCACCACGACCGCGTCGTGCTTCTGGTGGATTTCTGCAAAGCTTGTGTCTTCGCCCACGTTGCAGTTCTGAACGAAGGCCACGCCGCTGCGCTCGAGCTGATCGTTGCGGCGCATGACCACGTCTTTTTCCAGCTTGAACCCAGGGATGCCGTAGGTCAGTAGCCCGCCAGCGCGATCGTAGCGGTCGTAGACCGTGACTTGCACGCCCTCGCGCCGCAGGGCGTCGGCCGCTGCAAGCCCGCCCGGGCCGGCCCCGATGATGCCCACGCTTTCGGCGCGCTCCCGCTGCGGCGTGACGGGCTGCACCCAGCCTTCCTCCCACGCGGTGTCGGTGATGTACTTCTCCACTGCGCCGATGGTGACGGTGCCATGCCCGGATTGCTCGATCACGCAGTTGCCTTCGCACAAACGGTCCTGCGGGCAGATGCGGCCGCAGATCTCGGGGAAGGTGTTGGTCGACTGGCTGATCTCGTAGGCTTCCTTCAGCCGGCCCTCGGCGGTCAGTCGCAGCCAATCGGGGATGTTGTTGTGCAACGGGCAGTGAGACTGGCAGTAGGGCACGCCGCATTGCGAGCAGCGCCCGGCTTGCTCCGCCGCCTTCTCGCGCGCGTATTCCCCATAGATCTCGGCGAAATCGCGAGCACGCAGATCGGGCGGACGCTTGTCCGGCATCTCCTTCTCTACGGTCACAAACTGCAGCATGCGGTTCTGCGACATCGGCCATCTCCCTTGTTCAGAGCGGTCCCCCTACCGCGAACGGAATCCAAAATAAAGTCACTTTTGCTGACCTAAATAGATCTCTTACACACGTATCGCGCGAACGTATATGAAGATCTGGCAAAAATCATGTCAGTATTACTGACTTAATATCGGAGTTTTAGGCGCTCGGCCGGGCCTGTATACGGCATCGACGCCACGAAAGACGCCCGGCATGCCCCTGCTTCACCTCCTCCTCGTCGCCGTGATCCAAGGGCTGACGGAGTTTCTTCCGATCTCTTCCTCCGGGCACCTGATCCTGCTGCCGCAACTGACGGGCCTGCAGGACCAGGGGCTCACCATCGACGTCGCCGTGCATGTGGGCACGCTCTGCGCCGTGATTGTCTATTTCTGGGCCGATGTGAAGATCGCCCTACACGGGACGGGGCGCCTGCTGCGCGGAAAGGTGGACACCCAATCCGCCTTCCTGGCCCTTTGCCTGGCCGTGGCGACCGTTCCGGTGCTGATCGCCGGGTTTCTGCTCAAGCTGTCCGGCTGGGACGAGGCGCTGCGGTCCACGGCCGTGATCGGCTGGACGATGCTGGGGTTCGGGCTTGTGCTCTACTGGGCCGATACGCGCTCCGATCAGGCGCGCGGGGCCGAGGCCTGGACCCTGAAGCACGCCGTGATCATGGGCCTGTGGCAGGTCTTGGCACTGATACCGGGAACGTCGCGCGCCGGCATCACCATCACCGGCGCGCGCTTCTTGGGCTACGAGCGGGTCGACGCCGCGCGCCTGTCGATGCTGATGGCGATCCCGACGATCGCAGCCTCGGGCGTGCTCCTGGGGATCGACGTCGTGGCCGAGGCCGACGGGGCGCTGGCCCGCGACGCGACCATCGCCGCCGCCTTCGCCTTTCTCGCCGCATTGCTGGCTCTGGCGGTGATGATGAAGCTCGCACGCCGGATCAGCTTCACACCCTACGTGATCTATCGCGTGCTTCTGGGGCTCGTCCTGCTCTGGGTCGCCTACACCTAAGCCGCGGCCCGTTACGCGCTTGGGCGGCTTCAGTTCGTGCGGTTGCTGTGAAGGTTCTGCGCGGAAGCCTTGGACTCCGCGTACTGGCCCGACGGGCGGAACCGCCACAAGTAATCGGGCAGTATGGCCTCCATCGACACCGGCGTGATCCCAAGGTCGGAGAAGCCTTCGACCCCGGGCGACACCACGTTGTCCCGTGCGAGGTTGCGGACCTGGTCGAGCGTCAGCGGCCCTTTGAGCACACCGAAGCTGAGCTTCGTCATCAGGTCGAACCCCCAGCCCATCAGGCGCGCCATCCAGAACGGCTGGTTCACAATTAGCCGCCGCCGCTGGATCACCTGCAGCATCTGCTGCATCAGTTCGCGGAAGGTGTCGATGTCGGGCCCGCCCAGTTCGTAGATCCCGGGCGCGGCCTTGCCTTCGATGGCCATCTGCGCGGCCGCCGCGACGTCGTCGACATAGACGGGCTGAAATCGCGTCTTCGCGCCCACGATAGGGACGATCGGGAAGGAGCGCGCCATCGCCCCAAAGCGGTTGAAGAACTGGTCCTCGGGCCCGAAGATGATCGACGGGCGCAGGATCACCGCTTGCGGCATGTGTTCCAGAACCGCGCCTTCCCCCGCCGCCTTGGTGCGGGCATAGGCGCTCTTCGAGGATGGATCCGCCCCGATCGCGGAGATCTGCACCATCCGGGCCACCCCGTTCTCTGCCGCGACCCGCGCGATCCGGGCTGCTCCCTCCGCCTGCACGGCATCAAATGTGTTCGGCCCGTCCGGCGCTAGGATGCCGACGCAATTGACGACAACATCGGCCCCGGCGCTCGCCGCTTTCACCGACGCTTCGTCCCGAATGTTGCACGCCACGGGCTCGACCTGCCCGACGACGCCATATGTGCGCACGAACAAAGCCTCCTCCGGGCGCCGCACGGCCACGCGCACCCGCCAACCCGCCTTGGCCGCCCGCTGGGCGATGTAGCGGCCCACGAACCCGGATCCGCCGTAAATGCTGACCAGTCCCGACATGCGTCGCCTCCTCAAGATTGCGCCTTCGCGTCTCACCGCTGACATAGGCGTGCGGTTGGGAGGGGGCAATCAATTGCATGAGCCACCCGCGGCCATTCTCAGACGGCGGGCGTTGACACCCCTCCTCCCCCCCTATATCAGCCCGCGACACGACACCGGCCCAGGTGGCGGAATTGGTAGACGCGCTAGCTTCAGGTGCTAGTGTCTGTATGGACGTGGAGGTTCGAGTCCTCTCCTGGGCACCAGTCTTCCCGAGCATTGCTGTCCAAAACCTTTGAAAAACAACAGATTTCCGGGCATTCTCCTGAACATAGATGACCGCCTGTACCCAGGAAATCGCACCCAACTCTGGGTACAGAACTGGGTACAGAGCGCACGCATCCGTGATTCTGGAGCCCTGTACCCAAATGCCGCTGTCCGAACTCAAGATTCGCAAAGCAAAACAACAGGATATACCCTATCGACTCGGTGACGGTTTGGGGCTGTTTCTGCTCGTGCGGCCAAGCGGAACAAAGGCCTGGCAGTTCCGCTACCAGTTCATGGGCAGGGAAAAGGTTCTGACGATTGGGCAGTATCCAATCGTCACCTTGGCCGAAGCTCGGCAGAAGCGAGATGACGCCAAACGTCTGCTTAATGATGGAATCGATCCCTCCACCCAGAAACAGCTCGACCATATCGACGCCGCTGTGAAAGCGCGGATGACTTTCAAGGAGGTAGCGGACGAATACTACGAGAACCTGGTGGATCGTGGACTGGCTGACGCCACCTTGCGCAAGAAGCGCTGGCACCTCGAAGACCTCGCCAAGCCGCTCCATAGCCGTCCCATCGACCAGATCACCGCTGCCGAGCTACTCCACCTACTCAAGCCCATAGAACGCAGCGGGCGCCGTGAGACGGCCAAGAAGCTCCGATCAACCATCTCAGCTGTCTTTCGTCTGGCGATTGTGACCATGCGTGCCCCGGCTGATCCCTCAGCGGCACTGAAGGACGCGCTCCTGCCGCCCAAGGTCACCGGACGAGCTGCCATCACCGATGAGAAGGAGTTTGGGCAACTCTTGCGACGCCTGGATGAGTACACTGGCTGGCCAGTCATCCCCGCCGCCATGAAGTTCCAAATCCTTACCTGCACCCGACCGGGAGAGACTCGCGGCGCGCGCAAAAAGGAGTTCGACCTTGACGCCCGCACCTGGACCATTCCGCCCGAGCGCATGAAGATGCGACGCGAGCACAAGGTCCCACTGTCACGCCAAGCCTACGAGATTGACCTGGAGAACTGGTCTGAGATCGAAGACGTGGAGCTGCTGTTCCCGTCGCTCATCTCCCACCGCAAGCTCATCTCCGAAAACGGCTTCAAGACCGTGTTACGGCGTTTGGGTTACTCGGGTGACGAGGTGACCGCGCACGGCTTCCGGGTGACCGCTAGCACTATCCTCAATGCGCGTGAGTACAACCCTGATGTCATTGAAGCCGTGCTGGCGCACCAAGACACCAATGCCATCAGGCGGACGTACAACCGTACCACATACTGGGGGCAGCGGGTGGAACTGATGCAGGCATGGGCGGATTTGTGCGACACGCTAAGGTGTACGAGCTAAAAGACTCGCGTAGCGGACAGAACATATGCAAAAAAGGCAACAGAAAGAAAGCAAAAGTCCAAACCACCCAAATTGTTGTAGACAAGATGGCCTGAGTGTTGCGCAATGGCGTGGTCACCTTCGGCTGGCACATCTGTTCCTGTCGTTGACCAACTAAGGTATACTGCGAAGAATAGTCGGGAGGCAGTGTTGTCCAGCATACTTGAGAACTGGTACTGGATAATAGGGCTGGCGCTCGTCCTTGTGCTAGCCGTACGGGTATTCTTTCGGAGCAATAATCGTTCTAGCAGAAGCATAAACGCGAAGAACAACAGTATAGCTGCGGGCAGAGATGTTAAAATAACACGCGATGACAGCCGTAGTAATAGCGAAGAAGAATAGCGTTGCCGCCGGGCGCGACGTAAACATAAGGATCGTTCTTGGCGAAAAAGGCCTAGATGTTGAGGCGTCACTCAAACAGATCTGCCAGGATCACGACCTCGACTATGAGCAGTTAATGCAGGCACTGCGTTCTACAGGCTACGAGCACCTAGTATCTGAGCAGGTATTTGAAGCACTGAACCGCCTCATAGCGGAGCAGAGCCTTCAAAACGCCAGCTCATCGCTGAAATACACGCATTTGGCAGAGAGTGCCAGCGAAGCGGCTGCACTTGCCGAATCAATCGCTGTCTCTTTGGGAAAAGTCCAAGCTGCCCTAGAGTCGCAAGACTATGGGGTAGCATATTCTCTTCTTAGAGAACTACTACTTGCTGACACCTCCCCACCGTCGCTGTTATCCCAAATTGCGAATGACTGCCTTCATTGTGGATTTCTTCACTTTGCAAATACAGGCCAAACGTCGAGCTTCGATGATCTACTTTCCCTAATGAGTAGCGCTAGCGAAGTTGAAGCACATCCGAATACACTGTATCTTATTGCTGAGATGCAACAAGAGCATGCAACCAGACAGATCTCCACTGACGGGTTATGGAAAAACCTCAAAGAGTTGCGCTCGCTTAAAGAGATTGCAAAAGATGACCCGGAGGACTCTGCGTATGTAACAATCCTTGAGGGTTTATGCCTTCGGAGGATTGGGGAGCGCGGAGACAAGCAATGCCTCGTTGAGGCAGAGGAGACACTTTCCATGCTTTCTCCGAACAAGCATAGCAGGCCTATTGAAGCCTTGAACAACCTTGCGATAACTCAGATCCGACTTTTCTCCGTCGCAGGTGATCATGATGCAATCAAACGAGCCAAGTCTACACTTGAGATGGTTCCTGCACTAGGTAAAAATCCGTCACTCTCTGAGTATCAAGCATATCCAAAGTTTCTTAACAACTACGGTAACTATTATAAGCAATGCTTGAAGCTGTCGAAGGCTTCTACTGATTATGCCGCTTCGATTGAGATGTATACTGCCGCAGAGCGCTATTGGTCAGAGGACGATGCTCCGTACGAATGGGCGATGCTGCAGAAGAATAAAGCCGACGTTCGGTCAATTTTCATCACTCAACAAGGCCAAGTCGACTCCGCACTCCTCTTGAAAGCGCATAACGAAATTCTTGCCTCACTTCGACATCGAACAAAAGAAAATGCTGAAAGACAATATGAACGATCTTTTAATGTCTTGCGCAGAATAGAAGAGATCGCGAGATCGAGTGGGATTTCGCTTGACTCGGAGAATCAAGAAGGATCTTAGATCGCCAGAAGATAGATTGAAGAGCCATCTAGGAGACTAGTAGGCGTCACTGGGCCGTAAAGAGTGTGGAATATCTGAGTCGCCGCTATTCCAGCTCCAAACAGGTTGATTAGGCCGTGTTGACAAAAGGGATTCACAGGGCGGTCTGGTCGTGATTCAAGCTGGTATCTGCGAGGGAGGCCAGCTTGGCACGAGACCTGATGTCGGACGAGGAATGGGCGTTCTTTGAGCGGTTCATCTTGGCTGTCCGCGCGCCGAACGGGCGCAAACCGACCAATCACCGGCTTGTTCTTGATGGGATTTTCTGGATCGCGCGCACTGGTTCTCCCTGGCGTGATCTTCCGGGAGAGTTCGGGAAGTGGTCAAGCGTCTACCGTCAGTTCCGGCGCTGGACACTGGCGGG
>JBCDGG010000006.1:0-72297 GCA_038757905.1 Pseudomonadota bacterium
CACGACATCGCGAACAACGCGGCGACGGAAACCGCTGCCCCCTGCGTGTAGGGCAGATCGAAGGCCCGTCTTTGCAGATTGCGGCCAGCCTCCTAGATTACGTTCAGCCGCCGGCGAAGGAACTGCATGGCTTGGCCTTTTCGGCGGCGGCTGAACGTAATCTAGGAGGCTGGCCGCAATCTGCAAAGACGGGCCGTCGATCTGCCCTACACGCAGGGGGCAGCGGTTTCCGTCGCCGCGTTGTTCGCGATGTCGTGATCGGGCGTGCCGCGGAGATGGTCTGGGCCGGCTACTTGCGCTTCAGATGCTCGTCGAGGCGCGGCATGATCTCGATGAAGTTGCAGGGCCGATGGCGGTAGTCGAGCTGGGGGGCGAGGATGTCGTCCCACCCATCGCGGCAGGCCGAGGGCGAGCCCGGCAGGGCAAACATGTAGGTCCCGCCCGCCACGCCCCCGCAGGCGCGCGACTGGATCGCCGACGTGCCGATCTTCTGGACGGAGATCATCGTGAAGAGCGTGCCGAAGGCTTCGATCTCTTTCTCGTAGACGTCGCGATGGGCCTCCACGGTGACATCCCGCCCCGTCAGGCCCGTGCCGCCCGTCGAAATCACGACATCCACCTCCGGATCCGCGGCCCAGGCGCGGAGTTGGGCGGCGATCTCGGGGCGCTCGTCCTTGACGATGGCGCGTGCCGCCAGGGTGTGGCCCGCGCTTTCGATCCGCTCCGCCAGGGTGTTGCCCGAACGGTCGTCCTCCTCCCGCCGTGTGTCCGATACGGTCAGCACCGCGATCCGGGCTGGCAGAAAGGGGCGTGACTCGTCGATCTTCATGGGGTCTCCAGCCGTGCGGAAAGGTCGAGCAGATCGGCCCAGGCGTCGCGTTTCGCCGATGGCTGACGCAGCAGATAGGCCGGGTGAAACATCGGCAGGCACGGCAGGCCGAGCGCTTCGGTCCACGATCCGCGCAGCCGCGTGATCCCGCGCCGGCCCAGAAGAGCCTGACAGCTGATATTGCCCATCGCGACGAGCAGGTCTGGCCCGGCAAGCTGGACATGGCGCGCCACGAAGGGCTTCATCATCGCGATTTCGTCGGGTTTGGGGTCGCGGTTCTGCGGCGGACGCCAGGGTAGGATATTGGTGATATAGACGGCGTGCTCGGTATCCGTGCTCTCGCGCGACAATCCGATCGCGCCGAGCATGCGGTCGAGCAGTTGCCCGGCGCGCCCGACGAACGGCTTGCCCTGCAGATCCTCGTCGCGTCCCGGCGCCTCGCCAACGATCATCACGCGGGCCCCGGGGCGGCCATCGGCAAAGACAAGCTGGCGCGCGCCCTGTTTCAAGGGGCAATGGGCGAAGTCCTCCATCGCTGCGCACAAGCTTTGAAGATCGCCCGCAGCCTGCGCCGTGGCCTGCGCGATCTGCACCGGATCGACCTCGCCCGGTGCCGCCGTCTGCGTCGGCGGGGCGGCCGGTGCCGGGCTTGCGGCGGCCCTGGCCGGCGCTGGTGCCCCTGCCGGGCGCGCTTTCGACGTGGCGGTCAGCCACGGCGGCTTGTCAGGCAGCGTGTACCGGTCGACAGGGGTCTCGCCGATCGCATCAAGCGCGCCGAGTTCGACCTGCCAGGCCAGCGCATCCAGTTGTGCGTCGCGAGCGGGTGCTGTCATGGCGACGGGTTTAGCGGATCCTTGGGCGCACCGGAATACGGTGCCTCAGTCAATCGCGGGAAAGAGCGCGCGGTCCAGCGCGCAATCCCGCACGACATCGGCGCTGCAGTAGCGCGGAACGAGCGCCTTGGTGAGGCAGACCCGCACCTCCTGCACGTAGCCCTCCTTGCAGCGCACGGTCAGCATGTCCGGCTTCAGATCGGGATTGGCCTCCAGCCAGGCCTCCTCCACCACCGAAGCGGGAAGGCGCACGTCCTTCTCCAGCTGGCGAAACACCGGCGGGCGTTCGACCGATTGAAACGCCTCGCGCGCGAGGTCGAAGTAGGTGGCCGGGGGCAGCCCGGCGCAGCGTCCGTGCTTCTTCCACTGGTACCAGGCCAGGCCGCCGGACCCCATGATGTCGGCCATCGCCCCGGTCATCCGGCGCGACGGGTCCGGCTCCGAGGTTGGGCAATCCGCCGGCCAGCCGCGTTCGTGCTGGGGCCAGAGGCCATGGAGGATCCAGCCCGTGTCTCGCGCCGGATCGCATTGCCCGTCGCGCTTTCCTTCCATGTCGCACCACGAGGGCGACCACGACAGCGCCATCACGTAATAGTCGAACTCGCCGGCCCGGTTCGCCCGTGTCTCTGCCCATAGCGGGCCCGTTTGGGCGATCAGGCCCGCCATCAGGATCGAAACGAAGCGCCCCATTGGCCCCTTCCCTTTTGCCGTCTGGCCTTCTATATCCCGTTCAATCCCCGAAAACGAGGACACGCGGCGCCCCGCCCGGGCCGCAGGCCAGACAAGGCCGCGCAGACGCCGTGCGTCCCCCACGCCAGAGAAGTCGCAAGGAGCAACCGATGAACAAGCCGCTGATGGCCAAGGCCACCGCCGTCTGGCTGGTAGACAACACCACGCTCACGTTTCGCCAGATCGCCGCGTTCTGCGGCCTGCATGAGCTGGAGGTGCAGGGCATCGCCGATGGCGACGTGGCAACCGGTGTCAAAGGCTTCGATCCGATCGCGAACAACCAGCTGGAACAGTCCGAGATCGACAAGGGCGAGAAGGACCCGCGCTACAACCTCAAGCTCAAGTTCAACGCCGCGGCGGTTGGCGAGGAAAAGCGCCGCGGGCCGCGCTACACGCCGCTCTCGAAGCGGCAGGACCGTCCCGCCGCGATCCTGTGGCTGGTGAAGTTCCATCCCGAGCTGACGGACGGACAGATCAGCAAGCTTGTCGGCACCACGAAGCCCACGATCCAGTCCATCCGGGAACGGACGCACTGGAACATCCAGAACATTCAGCCCATCGACCCGGTGGCGCTGGGCTTGTGCAAGCAGACCGAGCTTGACGCTGCGGTCCAGAAGGCCAACGCGCGTCGTGCGGCGGAAGGCACCGCAATGTCCGATGACGAGCGCCGCAAGCTCGTCTCGACGGAGCAATCTCTGGCCGCCGATCCGGAGCCGAAGATCCCGGCGGCCATCGCGGGCCTCGAAACCTTCACGCTGTCGGGCGATCCGGCGGGCGATGCCGACGAGGAAGATCACTCCGCGCCGGTCGACGCCGACAGCTTCTTCAATCTGCCTGAGGGCGGAGACGAGGATGAGGACGAGGAAGAGTCCGAGAGCCGCGGCTAGAGGGGTTCGGCCCGGCCTGGCAGGTTTTGGTCTTCCCCGGGATTTGCGGCTCGGATGCTGTGCGCACGGCGGGCCGCCATGCCGTCCTTGGCCCTGGCGGGCTCTTTTGGGTTGAGCCGACCTGTAGATTCGTCACTGAAATGTAGTCGACCGGTATGCTCCCGATGGCGGAGGCTGGCACGCCGCGCCGCCGCTCGTCGCAACCGTGTCCGATTGCCGGGCCAGCCGTTGGAGATCAGCAGTAAAGGCGGCCCGGGCTCAGAACGCCTTGTAAGCCGCCGAGATCGCACCGTCGTCGTGATCGTCCAACGCCCCCCCGCCGATCGGAACGCCCTACGCCAGGGATGTGACGGCCGCGTCGAACCCTTCGGGCGCATCGGCGATGTATGTCGCGGAGTGAAGTACGCCGCCCTGCCGCTCGCTCGAACCATGCATGGTTTGCCGGGCTCGCCGTTGGAGATCACCGGTACCGGTGACACAACACCCGGTGCGGCAGGGGCTCAGAATGCCTTGCGCGCCTTCAGGGCCGCCGAGATCGTACCATCGTCGAGATAGTCCAGCTCCCCGCCGATCGGAACGCCCTGCGCCAGGGATGTAACGGCCGCATCGAACCCTTCGGGCGCGTCGGCGATGTGTGTCGCGGAGTGATGTACGCCGCCCTGCCGCTCGCTCGAACCATGCGTCGTTTGCCGGGCTCGCCATTGGAGATGACCGGTATCGGTGACACGATACCCGGTTCGGCAGGGGCTCAGAACGCCTTGCGCGCTTTCAGGGCCGCCGAGATCGTACCATCGTCGAGATAGTCCAGCTCCCCGCCGATCGGTACGCCCTGCGCCAGGGATGTAACGGCCGCGCCGGACCCTTCGAGCGCGTCGGCGATGTAGTGCGCCGTCGTCTGGCCATCGACCGTCGCGGCCAGCGCCATGATCACCTCGGTGATGCCTTCGTCGCGCACGCGCGTCGCCAGCCGGGGGATGCCGAGTTCTTCCGGGCCGATGGAATCGAGGGCCGAGAGCGTCCCGCCCAGAACGTGATATCGCCCGGAGAAGGCGCCGCCCCGCTCCATGGCCCATAGATCGGACACATCCTCGACCACGCACAGAACGCCTGTGGCCCGCTTTGCGGAGCTGCAGATGGGGCAAAGCTCCTCCGTCGCGATGTTGCCGCATTGCACGCACTCCCGCACGGTGCGCGCCACCTCCGCCATGCTGTCGGCGAGCGGCACCATCAGCTTGCCGCGTTTCGAGATGAGCGTCAGCACCGCGCGCCGGGCCGAGCGCGGCCCGAGGCCCGGTAGCCGGGCCATCAGGTCGATCAGGGTATCGACCTCGGGCGGGATCTGCGACACGGGGCGGTCGCCCGGCTCACAGGCCGGGCAGGTTCATGCCGGGTGGAAGGCCAAGCTCGGTGGTCAGTCTTTCCATTTCCTGGCGGGATCGGTCCTTGGCTTTTTCCTGCGCCTCCTTGATGGCAGCCAGGATCAGATCCTCCACCACCTCTTTCTCCTCCGGGTTGAAGATCGACGGATCGATGTCGAGGCTGCGCAGCTCGCCCTTGGCGGAGCAGGTGGCCTTCACCAGGCCCGCGCCGCTTTCGCCGACGACGGTCAAGCTGTCCAGCTCATCCTGCAGAGCCGCCATCTTGGTCTGCATCTCCTGCGCTTTCTTCATCATGCCGGCCATGTCGCCAAGGCCACCAAGACCCTTCAGCATCGCGTGCTCCTTCGTTTGATCGTTGGGGAGGGTGTAGGCCCGCGGGGCCGTCTCGGCAAGCAAAGCCGGGTTGCGACCGTTCGGTCAGCTACCGGCGCGCTTGGCAGAGCGGATGCGGGCGCGGATGTACTTGGCGGCGGACCGGTAGTGCGACGGCCCGGCCGCTTCGGCCCATCGTCCGGTTGTCCAGGTATTGCGGGCGCCTTTCATCGGGCCGCCATAGAGCGACGCGTCGTCAAGGCCCTCCATGAAGCCGACGAGCTCTGCATGTCCGTTCGACAGATCCCGCATAGCGGCCTCCCACGTCAGGCCCGCCTGTGTCTTGCGAAGATCGGCGTTGTAGCGCTTCAGCTCCGACCAATTGTAGCCGGGCGCCGGAAACTGCACCTCCTTGCCCGCCTGACCGTCGCGCCACCATCCCAGAAACAGGACGATCCAGTGTGCGCGGTGCGCCACCACATCCTTGATGGATGTGTCTTCCTCATCCTTTTCCTCGGCGAGATCGGCAGGAAGCTCCGCAATCAGCTTGGCGAGTTTGCGATACTCACTCTCCGTCACGGCGAGGAGGTCGGCTTTGGTGGTGGCAGCGGGCATTGGGATCCCCCGAATGGACTTCACCCAAAGATAGGCACTGGCCTCGGGGGCACCAATACCACCACGGCGGGTCTGAAGGCCTTCGCCGCAGCAATCGGTCAACTTTTCGCAAAAGGAGAAGGATGCTTCGCCTTTTTGCCATTCTCCGCGCCGGTCGCTGCCCCGCGGCCCCGCCATCCCTACGCGCGTTCGCACGTGGAAGGGCAGGGGTATGGCGATCGACTGGAGTGGGTCCGCGGTTTCGACCGACACCGTCCGGCAGGAGTTATTCGGCACGAACATGCTGTTCGACCGCGACCAGGTCGGCCCGGACGGCACCTTCGACGACAGCATGCGCGCGCTCGGGATCGAGGATGTCCGGTATCCCGGCGGGTCGATCACCGAATGGTATTTCGACATCAACGATCCGGATGCGTCGATCGTCTGGGCGCCGGACCGCAACGCCCTGCGCGAAGTGATGCCGCTGACCGAGTTCCTGACCTGGGCGGGGGATCAGGATGTCGGGGTGAACCTCGTCGTACCCACGGGATCGCTGATGGCAGATGGCCCGCAGGGCGAACGGCACGTCAAGGAGACGGCGCGTGGCGATCTCTACCGCTACTTCACGGATGTCTTGCAGGGCGCCTATGGCGCTGCCCGGATCGACACGATCGAGATCGGAAACGAGTATTGGCTCGGTGCGGAACTCAACCATGTCGAGTATTCGCGCATCGCCAACGTGATGGCCGAGACCGCGCAGCAGGCCATCGACGATCACCGCGCGCGGGAGGGGCTCGGCGGCGACTGGGAGGAGCCCGAGATCTCCATCCAGATCGGCCAGTACGGGCGCTACTCCACCACGCCGGGCTGGGTGCAGAATCAGCAGATCATCGACTGGCTGACGCCGGAGGCCGCGGCCGCCATCGACGCGGTCGTCGTCCACTATTACTCGCGCGGCAGCTACCGCGATTTGGACGGGTTCGGATACTACTTCGACCGGCTGGACGATTGGGCGGCCGATCCCCGGTTCGGCGATATCGAGTACCATGTCACCGAATGGAACGTGAGCAACGAGCTGTCTCAGGAGCATGGCCTGAAACAGGCCTCGGCGCTCTGGTACATGTTTTCGGAGATGGTGGTGCGCGGGGTCGACGTCGCCCATGTGTGGCCGATCCAGCAGAACAACAAGACCGATCTGTCCGGCAATGAGGGCCGGACGGATCTGACGCTCGCAGGCGAGGCGTTCCGGCTGCTGTCCGAAGCCGTCGTCGGGACCGAGCTGACCCATCGCACGGAGTGGGAGACGGGCACGGCCTGGGTCTATGAGGGGGAGGGTGCAACCCATGTTTACATCGCCTCGCGCTCGGACACGACCAGCAGCTTCACGCTGGACCGAGTCGATCTGGGCGTGGAGGGCCTGACATGGTGGAAGACCACCCTCGGCACGACCGGCGCGCCAGGTGATTTCAACGCCGATCCGGTTCTGGAAGTGCGGGCCGATGTGCGGGCCGATCTCGACCGGCTGACCTTCGAGCTCGATCCCTTCGAGGTCGTCCGCGCCACCTTCTATCGGGATGACTTCCCCGCCTCGCCCGGCCAGGGGTTTCCCGATCTTCTGATCGGCGGCATGGCCGGGGACTACATCGTGACATCCGATCTTTCGACCCGCGCGGAGGCGGGAGGCGGCGACGACACATTGATGGGCGGCAACGGCAACGACGTTCTCGACGGTGGCGCAGGCGACGATCTCGTCACCGGCGGGAACGGGCGCGACATTCTGGACGGAGGGAGGGGCGCCGATGTCCTGCGTGGCGGCAACGGCGACGACGTGCTCATCGGCTCCGCGGGAGATACCCTGGAGGGCGGCTATGGCAACGACGTGTTCGTCATCGGGCCGCCGGTGGCGTCGAGCGCGTCGAACGGGGGGCTGCCCGCTTTGCCGGAGGATGTCTGGCTCTGAGGCCTACCGCAGCAGGTAGTCGGCCAGCGTTTCGTATCGCGCGCCGCCCGGGCCGAGATGCGACCGATAGAGATGCGCCACGCGCGCCTCGACGCTCGGCAGGGCCGGCACGGCAAGGTCGCTCAGGGCCCGGTGGAGCCGCGCCTGTCCGGGGGGTGACAGGCCATTGCCGAACCGGACGAGGGTGATGTGCGGGCGAAAGCGCCGCCGCGCAAGCCGCAGCCCGGCCGCGTCGACCGCGCGCGCAACCTGCTTGTGCAAGGCCAGCAGCGACGGGTCCGCGCGGAGCCCCATCGCGAGGAGCCGCGGGGGCGTGCCGCCATAGGTCGACAATGTGTCGGGCGAGATCGTCGCGCGCTGCAGAGACCGCCCGTCGAGCGCTTCGTGGACGTCCTCGATCGCCTCTTCGGGGACCTCTCCGAGAAACGCCAAGGTCACATGGAGATCGTCGGACGGCACGGCGCGGCCGACCGGCACGGCGCCCTGAAGCTGCATCAGCGGACCGGCGAGGACGTCCGGCACAGCAAGGCCGATGAATGCGCGAATCTTTCTACTCCCGTCAGGCTGGCCGGGCGCAAGTGCGGGCCATGGGTTCTGCGCCCAAAGATCGGAAGGCTCGGGTGGGGGTCAAGGGGGGCCAGCCCCCACTCGGCTGCGCCGAGTTCCCCCGGGATACTTGAGGCAAGATGAAGGGGGGGCGGGCGCAGGCGGGAGGGGCCGGACACGGGCCCGAGGAGTGGTCTCTTGCGGTGCGCGTTGCCTTGCCCTTTCGGCCCAACGTGATAGCCCAGGGGCATGGATCCGGTTTCGATCACCTATTACGCCCTCGTCTGCGGCGTGCTTGCGGGGTTTCTGCCGCCCAGGATGGGCCGCCTGGCAAAAATCGCGGTCGGGATCGCGGTCGGTCTGATCGCGGCCGCCATTCTGCCCGCCCTGCGGGCGCTCGCCGGGATGTAGGGGGCGCGGCGCGTGACGCATTTGTGGGTGAGGGCGGAGGAGCGCGCGAACGAGCGGCGTGTCGGGCTGATGCCCGACGGCGTGGCGGAGTTGCGAGCCGCCGGGATGCGGGTGACCGTCGAGGAGAGTGCGGCAAGGGCCGTCGCGATCGACGGGTACCGCCGGGCCGGGGCCGACATCGCCCCGGCGGGGAGCTGGCGCGCAGCGCCTTTGGCGGCGCTGATCTTCGGGCTGAAGGAGCTGCCCGACGACGGGACCGCGCTCCCCCATCGTCACATCCTCTTTGGGCACGCCTATAAGGGGCAGCCCGCCGGCCAGCGTCTGCTGTCGCGCTTCGCGCGGGGCGGGGGGATGTTGCTCGATCTGGAGTATCTGACAGATGCGGCGGGGCGGCGTCTGGCCGCGTTCGGCTATTGGGCCGGGTTCGCCGGGGCGGCGGTGTCGCTAAAGTGTTGGGCGGCGCAGGAGCGGGGCGACCTGTGCGGCCCGGTGCATGTCTGGGACAGTCAGCAGGCGCTGCTGGAGGAGGGCCGCGCCGCGCTCGGCGCCCTGGGCAACACCGCGCCTCCCGAGGCGATCATCATCGGAGCAAAGGGGCGGGTGGGCTCCGGCGCGGCCGATTACTGCCGCGCGATGGGCCTGGGCACGACGCTCTGGGATATGGAGGAGACCGCCCATGGCGGCCCCTATCCGGAGGTTCTGGACCACGCGATCTTTCTCAACTGCATCCTCGCGCAGCCCGGCGCCCCGGTCTTCCTGCCCGCCTCCGCCGTCGAGGCGAAGCGCCGCTTGCGGGTCGTGGGAGATATCGCCTGCGATCCCACGTCGGAGTTCTCTCCGATCAAGATCTACGACCGGGTCACGACGTGGGCGGCGCCCGCGCTGCGCGTGGCGGACGATCCCATCCTCGACGTCATGGCGATCGACAACCTGCCCTCGCTGCTTCCGGCAGAAAGCTCCGCCGACTTTGCGGCGCAGCTGCTTCCCGTCCTGCGGGACCTGCCGGCTTATGAGGCCGGGGACCAGGGAGCCTGGGTGCGGGCCGAGGCCCTGTTTCACCGCCATGCGCCAAAGGAGGCAGAATGACGATTCACTGGTGTGGCACCGGCCTGTCGGCCATCCCAGGGCTGCGGGCCCTGCTCGAAGCCGGGCAGGAGGTTTGCGTCTGGAACCGGACCGTTGCGCGCGCCGAGGCCGCCGTGGGCGACCTGACGTCGTGGATCGAGCCCTTTTCGCTGGGCACCTTGCAGGCGGCGCTGACGCCCGGCGACATCGTCGTGTCGATGCTGCCGGGCGACTGGCATGTGCCGCTGGCACGTGCATGCCTGGCCGAAGGCGCGCATTTCGTGTCGTCGAGCTACATCTCGCCGGACATGCGCGCGCTGGACACCGAGGCGCGCGAGGCTGGTTTGCGCGTTGTGAACGAGGTGGGCCTCGATCCAGGGATCGACCATTTGATGGCCCATTGGCTGGTGGCGGATATGAAGGCGGCCGGGCAGGCGGCTCCGGAGGCGGAGTATTCCTTTCTGTCCTATTGCGGGGGCGTGCCGAAGGAGGCGAACGCGTTCCGCTACAAGTTCTCATGGTCGCCCCTCGGTGTTCTCAAGGCGCTCCGCTCGCCGTCCGTGTCGATCCGGGATTATGCGACCCTGGAGGTGCAGCGGCCGTGGGACGCGCTCACCGCCTATGCCGCGCCGCTCGACCCGCCCGAGACCTTCGAGGTTTATCCCAACCGCGACTCGCGCCCCTTTCTGGCGGAGTACGGGTTTGAGCCATCCTGGCGCGTGCGCGAGTTCGTGCGCGGAACGATGCGCCTGAACGGCTGGGCCGATGCCTGGGCCGACATCTTCGCCGAGGTGGAAACGCTGAGCGGGGACGCGGGCGAGGCGCGCCTTGGCGCGTTGTCGGAAACGCTCTGGGCGGCGCATGCCTACGAAGACGGGGAGCCCGACCGCGTGGTGCTCTGCGTGGCGCTCGAGGTCCGGGAGGGCGGCGTACCGCGCTACCACAAGACCTATGCGCTCGACGCCTGGGGCGATGCGCGCGGCTTCGCGATGGGGCGGTTGGTCTCCCATATGGTGCGCCTCGCCGTCGAGGCGGTACAGAGCCGCGCGATCCCTGCCGGTGTGACGGCGGCGCCGTCCGATCCGAAGCTCGTGTCGGACTGGCTTGGGCATGTCGACGTTCAGGCGCAGCGCCTGCGCGTCGTGGATCACCTCGCCTGATTGGATCTGTGGAACGGCGTCGCGGCCAAGATGCCTTCCTGCGACCGGCTCGCACATGGCCCGGCCCGCCAATGCCGCCGGTTTGCCCGACCCGTCTGCGCCTGACCCCTGCCAAGGCCCGTCGGGGACGCCCGGATCAGTCGCGGAGGTGATCCTCCTCCTCGGTCACGTCGAGACCGAGCGCCTCCATCCCGGCTTCCAGATAATCGGCCAATCCGGGCTCCCCCGCGAGGTAGGTTTCTGTGGGGGATGTCCGCTCCTGGGCGGCCACGCGCATGGCTTCTTCGACTTCCGCGGCCTCGAAGCTTTCCCGCCCCACCCACATGCAGGCGACCAGCGAGATCTGTTCGTCTTCGTTTAACCCGCTGATGTAGTCGATCAGCCGAGGGTGATCCGGTCCGAGATCCCGGGCGAGCGCGATCACGCGAACGACTTTTCCGGTGCTGATGTCGAGCATGGCTCCCTCCCCTGTGTAGTGCCAGTGTCGCGCTGCGACGGAGCGGGTGCAAGCGGCAAGGGGACGCGGCTGGCCGCCTCCTTCCAAGCCTTTAGCGGCCGAAGAGGCGGAAATAGAGCCCGTCCGGAAGGAACTGCGATCCCCGGAACACCCATGAAAACAGGGTGGGGAAGCTCAGTTTGAAGCGATTGGTTTGCATGAACTCGAACATCACCTGCGCGGCGGGCTCGGGATCCATGATGAACGGCATGGCGAACTCGTTCTTGTCCGTCAGGCGGGTGCGGATGAAGCCCGGATTGATCACCTGCACCGCCACGCCGGTTTTGCGCAGGTCGCATTGCATCGACTCCGCCATGGACATCGTGCCGGCCTTCGAGGCCGTGTAGCCGATCGAGCCCGGAAGGCCGCGAAAACCGGACAGAGAGCCGGTGATGACGATGTGGCCCGCATCTTTCGCGACCATCGGCGGCACGGCCTGTCCGAGCACCCGCGCGAGGCCGGTGAAGTTGATGTCGCACATCGCGGTGACCTGATCGGCGTTCCAGTCTTGCGCGGCCTGGGGCCAGTAGACGCCGGCAAGAAAGACGACGCCGTCGAGATCTCCCGCCTGTGCGGCGGCCTCCTTGACACTGGCATCGTCGGAGATGTCGCAGGGCGCGACCGTGGTCGGCCCCGGCAGCTCCGCGGCCAGATCCTCCAGCCGGGCCCGATCCCGCGCGGAGAGAACCAGATGCGCGCCCGCGCGGCTCATGGCGGCGCAAAGCGCCCGCCCCAGCCCCTCGGAGGCGCCCACCACCCAATAGCGTTTGCCCGCCCAGTCTCTCATTCCCACAATCCCATCGTTGATCCGTTGGCGGAGGTCGCTTCTTGCGGCGCTACGCCTTGTCGGCCGGGCGCATCGAGGCCACCAGCTCGGCCACCTTGATGCCGAACTTCCGGAACTGGCTCCGGTTGATGATCGTCCCGTTCTCCATCAGGTACATCCAATCCTGCACGTCGAGCACATGGCCCCCGGCTTCCTTGGGCATACGGATCCGATAGGACAACATCAACGTGGGCCCCGATTGTTTGCCGCGCCCCGTCCCGACGAGATCCAGCGCCGTGGCGCGCACGGTCTCGTTCGGCCCGGTGATGAGCGTCCACTCCCGGTCCTGCGTGCGGCCCGAATCGTAGCGGAAGTGCTCCGTCATGCGGCCGGTGTCCCCATCCCATGTGGCGTGGAAATCCGCAGTGAAGCGCGACACGACGCGCCCCATCGGGCCATAGATCACGCCTTCGCACAGGATCGGCCCGTTGATATGCGTCTTGATGTCGAAGGTGGGCGCGCCGGCCTCGGCGTAGTCGGCCGGTTTCTGCGCGGGGAAGTCGGCGAGCCAGACGCGCGCGGCGACGGCGGCAAGGATGGCGAGAAGCAGCAGGGCGAGAACGGTCATTCGATGTCTTCCATTGGTGTTGTGGCGAGCAGGGCAATGGCCACCAGCTTCAACAGGCAGGGGACAAGAGCATAGAGATAGGTCAGAAGTCGGAGCGCGCTTTCGGGGTTGTTCTGCCCGGCGCCCGCGGTGAACCCCGCGCCTTCGAGCAGGGGAAGAAGAAGCGCGGCGGCGAAGGCCAGCGTGAACTTAGAGGTGAAGGACCACAGCCCGAAGCCCTGACCGCCGTTCGGCGAGATCCTGGCCATCCGCCGCGCAAAGAGCGCGGGCAGCAGCGTCAGATCGGCCCCGATCGTTGCGCCCGAGGCGATGCACACAAGGGCGAACAGGGTCGTATCGCCGGGCCCGAGCGTGAGCACCACCGTGAAGGAGGCGATGGCCAGCACCATCGCGCAGAGCAGCACGGGCTTTTCGCCGAAACGGCGCGCCAGAGCAGACCACACCGGCGCCGAGGCCGCCGCGGCCAGGAAGAAGAGCACGAGCAACGGCCCCTCCCATCCCGGGGCCTCCAGCCGGCTCTCCACATAGAACAGAAAGAGCGTCGACGAGACGGCGAGCGGCGTGGCGTTTGCCAGCGCGATCAGCAGCAGCCGCCGCGCCATGCGGTCGCCCAGAATGTGCCCGATGGGTGTCGGCTCCGCCCGCGCGACGCTGCCCCATTCCGGCGCCATGGCCAGCCCGGCTAGGAGCGCGACCGCGGCAAACCCCCACGCGAATACCGCGAACGGGCTGGGCACGACGCCGGTGAGCAGGGTCGGCGCCACGGCGGCGATGCAGACGCCCAGCAGCGCCCCGGTTTCGCGCCACCCCGCGAGGCGGACATGGCCCGACGTGTCGCCGCCCTGCGCCAGCGCTCCGGCCTTTACGACACCGCGGGCGTAGAAGTTGATGGTGAGAAACGAGAACGCGGTGAACAGCCCCGTGATCGCGATCCCGAACCACAGCAACGGAGCTCCGGGATGGGGCATTGCAAAGAGCGCCAGCATCGAGCCCGCCAGCACGATGACGCCCGCGCCGACGGACAGGCCCCGCCACCGCCCCAGCCGTTCGGACAGCCAGCCGAGGGCCGGATCCTGCACCACGTCGAACAGGCGCAGGCCGAACAGGATCGCACCCAGGGCCGTGAGAGAGACTCCGTAAGTGTCGGCATAGAACTTCGGCGCGTAGATGTAGATCGGCAGGCCCGCGCCAGACAAGACGGCGGCATAGAGCGAGTAGGCCCAGAGCCTGTCCGATCCGGGGCGCGCCACCGTTGCCGTCACGAGCGCGGCACCTCGTTCTCCGGCGGCTCCGGCCGGGACCGGAAGCGCGCGCCCTTCCACCAGAGCTTCAGCGCCTGCCAGTGGATCAGGGCGAGCACGCGGCGCGAGCCGAAGGGGCGGCGCATCGCCGCCCGCACAAGGCCGACGGAAGTCAGCGGCAGGCGCGGCCCCGCGAGCGTGGCGATCAGCCCGCCCTTGCTCGCGTCGCGGCGATAATCGATCCAGACGCCCACTCGCTCCGGCGTCAGATCGAAGCGGAAGCGATACGTTCCGTCGATCGGCTGAAACGGTGAGACGTGGAAGATCTTGCGTGCCAGGAGCGTATCGTCGGGCGCGATCGGGGCCAGATCATCGCGGTGTGCGAGGTAGGAGTGACGGTCGCCATAGGTGTTGGTGACTTCCGCGATCACCACGCGCAGCGCCCCGCGCGCGTCGTGGCAGAACCAGAACGCGACCGGGTTGAAGACATGCCCGAAGACGCGCGGCTGGGCGAGCAGCAGCACCTGCCCATCGGCCACGTGCAGGCCGTGGGTCGCCAGCACCCGGCGCACCCATCGCGCGCCCTCGCCCGCGCCGGGCGTCCCGCCGTGGTCCTTGTCGTGGATCGCGGTCAGATTGCGCGCATTCCGCGAGAAGAGGGCGGGCGCTTCGAGGGTCTGTTCGGGGTCGATCAGCAGGTAATCCACCCCGTAACGGAACGCGTTTTTCACGTCGCCGCGCCGACCGTGATAGGTCTGTCCCGGCACGTGCTGCAGGGTTGGCTGGGCCACCACCTGCGCCGTGTGGCCAAGGATATCGGAGTGAGCGTTCATTCGGCAGCGATCCCCGTGGCCTCCTGGCTTTCGATGCCGCGGACGACATCGACCGCGCTCGACAGGCCATCCTCGTGAAAGCCGTTCTTCATCCAGGCTCCGCAGAACCACGTGTGGTGCATGCCGTTGGTGGCCGCAAGGCGTTCGCGGGCCGCAAGGGCCGCCAGATCGAACATCGGATGATGCAGCACCGTGACATCGTGGATCAGATCCTCACGGATCCGGTGGGTGGCGTTCAGCGTGACAAACAGCGGATCGTCCTTCGGGATCGGCTGAAGGCGGTTCATCCAGTAGGTGACGCCGATCCGGTCCGGCCGCCCCGTGCCGTCTTCGGTGTAGTTCCAGGATGACCAGCAGAGCCGCCGCTTGGGCATGATCGACGTGTCCGCGTGCAGCACGACGTCGTTCGGCTGGTACTTGATCGCGCCAAGCTGCGCCCGTTCGGCCGGGGTAGCGTCCGACAGCAGCGCGAGAGACTGATCGGAATGGGTGGCCAGCACGACCTCGTCGAAGCTCTCCCACTCGTCGCCGCGCAGGCGGATGTCGGCGCCCATCTCGTGGCGCCGGATGCCTGCGACCGGTGCGCCGAGCTTCACCTCCACCCCCTTACGCAGCATTGCGGCATGGAGGCGGGTGACATATTCGATGGAGCCGCCCGGGATCGTGTACCATTGGTGCTGCCCGCGATAATCGAGCAGCGCGTGATTGCGGAAAAAGTCCATCATGGCGCGGGCGGGGAAATCCAGGATCTTGTCGACCGGCGTCGACCAGATCGCACCGGAGAACGGCGTCAGGTAGTAATCCTTGAACCACGGGCCGAGGCGGAGCGCCTCGATCAGCGCACCGATGGTCATGTCCGGGGTCGCGACGCGTTCGGCTTCCTGGTTGAAGCGCATGATGTCGCGGATCATCCGCAGGAATGCCGGCCGGCCGGCATTGCGGCGCTGGGCGAAGATGGCGTTGTAGGAGGCCAGGCCGTATTCCATCCAGCCGTCGCGGATCGACGCGCCGAAGGACATGTCGCTGTTGGCGCGGGGCACCTCGAGCTCGTCGAACAGCGCGGTGAGGTGGGGATAGTTCGGCTCGTTGAAGACGATGAATCCGGTGTCCACCGGCTGGTCGCCACGCTTGCCCGCGATCTTGGTCCGGGCGTGCCCGCCAAGGCGCGGTTCGGCCTCGATCAGCGTCACATGATGGGTGTCCGCCAGCATGTGGGCGGCACCCATGCCGGAGATCCCGGCACCAATGACGGCAATCCGCTTGGGAGCGGGTGAGAGGGCTTCGAATGGCATGGAGGGACTTTCCTGGTGATCACGTCGAGGGAAACGTAGATCGAATGGAACCGGATCAACGGCAGAATTGTTGATCCGTACGCCGCCGTGCGCCGTAAGAAGAGCATGACGATTGTTGCAGTGCAGCGGGATGCTCTCGATCCGGTGCGCGGCCCCGACGGGTTTCGCGCCAGATGGAGTTGCACCGTGGCCCAAGACGAGAGCCTGACACAGGGTCCGCCCTATGGCGACGCAGTCGCGCATCCACCGGGGGCAAGACGCTCGCCGGAGCGCAAGGAATGGGTCGATCACCTGCGCCGGATCCACGAAGACAAGGATCATCAGGCGTTTGCCGAGCTTTTTGCGTATTTCGCTCCGCGGGTGAAAGCGTTTCTGATGAAGGCCGGGGCAGACGAAACGACGGCCGAGGAATGCGCGCAGGATGTCATGGCGACGCTTTGGCGGAAGGCCCATATGTTCGATCCGTCCCGGGCGACCGTGGCGACGTGGATCTTCACCATTGCGCGGAACCGCCGGATCGACGTGATCCGCCGGGAGAAACGCCCCGAGCCCGAGGCCCTGCCATGGGGCCCGGAGGAGGAACCGCAGCCCTCGGATGTGATCGAGCTGCAACAGGAACGAGAGAGATTGAGCGCGGCGCTCGCACGTTTGCCCGCTAAGCAGCGGGAACTGGTCGAGAAGGCCTATTTCGGAGATCTATCGCACTCGCAGATCGCCGATGAGACGGGGCTGCCGCTGGGAACGATCAAGTCGCGCATACGCCTCGCGCTGGAGCGATTGCGCCACGAGATGAAGTAATTGGGTACGGAATGATCGATATGACGATTGGCGGCCTTCCGCATGCGGCAACGCACCAGGTCGACGATGAAATCCTCGCGCATTACGCCGCCGGCAGCCTGCCGGAGGCGCTGTCAGTGGTGGTTGCGGCACAAGCCTCGATCTGCCCGGAGGTGCGCGAGCGTCTGCGCGAGCTGGAGGCGATCGGCGGCGGCCTGCTGGAGCTGGCCGAGATGCGGGAGATGTCTCTCGGCAGCCTCGAAGCCACCATGAAGAAGATCGCGCAGCGCGATGCCGCCGACGCAGCGCCGGCGCCCGCGGCCCCGGCCGCGAAGCCCGACATCCTTCCCGCGCCGGTGCAGGCCTATGTCGGCGGCGGGCTGGACCGTGTGAACTGGCGCTCCATAGGTATGGGCGCGAAGCAGGCGATCCTGCACGAGTCGGGCGAAGCGAGCGTGCGCCTGCTGAAGATCCCCGCCGGGTGCGAGCTGCCCGATCACGGGCACGACGGCCTTGAGATGACGCTGGTTCTGCAGGGCGCTTTCTTGGACGGTGACGAAAGGTTCGCGCGCGGCGATGTCGATATCGTCGATCAGGAGACCGAACACATGCCCGTCGCCGATGTCAGCGAAGACTGCGTGTGCCTGGTGGCCTGCGAAGGACGGCTGAAGTTCTCCGGCCTGCTGCCCCGGCTCGCACAACCCTTCCTCCGCATCTGACGCGGCTCGTCTGTCACCCGGGGACCGGTTTTCCAGAGCAAGCTGCGCTCAATCAGAGAACCGGCCACTTCCAACCTTGATTGGTATTGCACGACATAGGCCGACGGCTCTGCCAGCCGCGCGCTGGGCGAGCGACCGCACGGGCTGAACAGGCCGATGCCGTGCTTCTAGGTGAGAATCGTCATCCCCGCGACGTCGGCCTCCGACAGGCCGACCAGGCGGACCTCGGGGCCATCGGTGAAGTCGAGCCGAAGGTACTCCGGCTCGTTTGAGGCGGCGGCGGACACCGCCGCGCTTCCCGCCAGATTGAGGTCCGTCAGGTCCAACCGGTCATCGGCGAGCACGAAATCCAGGATCTCGACAAGCGTGGCGTCGGCGTCGATCCGGAACGTGTCCTTGCCGCCGCCGCCCTTCAGCACGGAAGTGCCCGTTCCGCCGTCCAGCAGATCTGCGCCGCCGCGGCCGTTCAGCGTGTCGGTTCCGTCACCACCAAGCAGCGTGTCCGATCCGCTGCCGCCGCGCAGCGAGTCGTTCCCGTCGCCCCCGTCGAGGCTATTGTTGCCTCGACCGCCGCGTATGTCGTCATTGCCGCCGTCGCCGAAGAGATCGTCCGCGCCATTGTTGCCGCGAATCTGATCGTTGCCGATGCCGCCGAAGATCAGGTCGGCGCCGGCTTCGCCGAAGATCTGATCGTTGCCATTGTCGCCATTCAACTCGTCGGCTCCCTCGCCGCCAAGGATCCTGTCTTTGCCCCCGGCGCCCGAAATGACGTCGGCATCTTCGCCGCCGTCCAGGGTCTCCTGCCCGCTTCCGCCGTAGAGCTCGTCCTTGCCGGCGCCGCCGTCGAGGTTGTTCAGGCCCGCACCGCCATAGAGCTTGTCGTTGCCGCCACCACCGATCAGCGTGTCGTCGCCATCGTTGCCGGTCAGGCGGTTGGCCACCGCGTTACCGGTGATGGTGTCGTCCCCGGCCCCGGTTACGGCGTGCTCGATCACCGTGCCGACCGCGATCGTCAGGTTGCCGATGCGCCCGCCGACATCCGAGGTGACCGGTTGTGTCATCCCCGCCGTCGACGGCGTGAGGTCGATCCGCTGGTCTTGCGCGTATCCGCTGAAGTCCAGCGTATCCATGCCGCCGCCGTCGATGATCGTCGAGGCCGTTCTGTCGGCGTAATCGGCGAAGGACGCCCAGATCTCGCTGACATTGCTGTTGATATTGGTGTTGAAGCCGTAGACCGTGTTGCCCTTGAACGCGTTCTCTATGCCGAATTCTTTGCCGCCGAAACTCTGGTTGCCATAGATGTCCTCCAACGCCAGCCAGTCGACGGCCATCGGGGTTTGCAGAAACTCGTAGTTGGCGTTGATCGACGTGTTCTCGCTCTGCGAGAAGTACGACATCATCGAGGCCTGCCAGGAATCGTTGGCGTAGACGGCATCGCCCGGATAGCCGCCCGAGCCATTGTAATCGCCCTGGTGCCCCAGGCCGAGCGCATGGCCGATCTCGTGCAGGATGGTCTGCAGCGTGTAGTCGTCGTAGGTCGACGTGCCGCCACTCCAGCCGGAGTTCACGTTCACGAAACTCACCGAGCTCGTGCCGCTAAACGAGTTGATCCATGTCGAGGCGAACGCGCCGCTATAGACGTCGGAGAAGAAGAAATCGACGGTCGATGTGTTGGTGGAGGTCGTCTCGGTGAACTTGATCCCGAGCACTTCCTCGAACAGATCGAAGGCGTCCCGCACCAGCTCCTTGCGGGCTGCCGAAATGCCGTTGGCATCCGCGCGGTTGAAGGAGGTGTTCGACAGGTCGTAGCCGCTGAGATTGTACAGCAACTCCCCGGAATTGGGGTTCGAGCCGGACCCGGTCATGTTCCAGCTATGCTCGTACCAGTTCACGCTGGGATCGGTCCAATAGCCTTCGCGGAGGTAATTGGCGAGATCCTGCAGCGACCCGGCTTGCAGGCTGGCGTTGAACGTGCCGCCGTTGGAGCCTGCCCCCTCGTTGCTCTCGTCGCGCATGCCGCACCCCATGCAGCCGCAGCCGAACGGATGCGCCACGAGGTCCATATCGTCGCGCCCGTGCGACGAGATTTCGATCAGGTCATCGGGGATTCGCGTTGATGCGCCGAAGCTTGTGAAGCCGCTCAGGGTCTGCGGTTCGGCGCGCCAGGCATTTGCCACGGCGTCCGAAGCTGACGAGCGGAAATAGGTCTCAAAGATACTCATGCCAATCGCCTCAGCTGGGTCATAGCGGGTGCGCACAGGACCATTGGGAGTGAGCGCCCGGCCGATTTCTCAGCGTGCCGGAACGTGCGACTTGCCTGCATACGGCAAGGTATCAGACGTGGCGGACGTCCGTTCAGCAATGTCGCCTCCCCAGGCACTATCGGCAACTTTTTGAACGCAGACTTGTGCGCAAATCATGGCGGGAATGCGCAAAGGGCGTGATCACCGAGTCTCGTCAGACGGTTAGCGATGCAAGCGGTTCGGCAGCGACCTGCCAGCCGGGAAGCGCGGACCTGCTCAGGAGCGTAGAATGCGGACGTCGCGTTTGCCGCCAGGGTCCGGCTGGTCGTCGAACTCGAGCGACTCCAGCCGATCCGCGCGCCCGCGCGCCCGCGAGGCGGCCGCCTCGATCCCGTCCAGATCCGTCTGCGCCAGGGCAAAGTGGCCGCGCAGCTTGGTCACCCGGTCGCCCACCAGCTCGATATCGCGGTGGAGCAGGCGCAGCGTGGCGCGTATGGCACGCGCCTCCTGGCGCAGGCGCGTGTCCTTCAGCACGGCGCGCAGGGTGTTGAGCAGCGCCATGCATGTCGTCGGCGACACCGTCCAGACCCGGGCGTGGAACCCCTCGCGCACGAGATCGGCGAAATTGGCGTGCAGTTCCGCGTAGACGGCTTCGGACGGCAGAAACATCAAGGCGCTGTCGGCAGTATGCCCGGGCAGCAGGTACTTTTCGGAGATCGCCTTGATGTGGGCGCGGATGCTGGTGCGAAAGGCCCGAGCGGCGACGCGCGCTTCGGCGGGAGTCGCAGCGGCGCGCAGCGCCTCATAGCCTTCCAGCGGGAACTTCGCGTCGATGACGATCCGGCCCGGCGGATCGGGCAGGTCGATCACGCAATCGGCGCGGGTGCCGTTGGGCAGAACCACCTGCCAGCGCCAGGCATCGGGCGGCAGCGCGCCGCGCAGGAGATCGTGCAACTGGATTTCGCCGAATGCGCCCCTTGTCTGCTTGTTCGACAGGATGTCCTGCAAGCACAGCACGTCGCCCGACAGTTTCTCGATGTTCGCCTGGGCGCGGTCGATGGCCTCCAGTCGTTCCTGCAGCGCACCGAGAGAGTGCGCTGTCCTGTCGGCCGAGGTTGCAAGCGACGCGCCCATATCGGCCGACAACGTGTCGAAGCGCCGGTCGAGCCGCTGGGTTGCATGGTTTTGCGCGCCGGATAGCTCCGCCTGCGTCTGCGACAACCGCTCCACCTGCGCCGCCAGG
Organism: Pseudomonadota bacterium; assembly: GCA_038757905.1. Taxonomy (GTDB): domain Bacteria; phylum Pseudomonadota; class Alphaproteobacteria; order Rhodobacterales; family Rhodobacteraceae; genus HLUCCA09. Next base: position 20,944 of record JBCDGG010000006.1, read on the forward strand.
GCCCGCGTCTGTCGGGCGGCCCGTCCGGCGCGCTGGGCGGACAGCGCGAGGAGAAGAAAGAGGACAAGGCACATCGCAGCCGCCACCGCGGCAATCTGGTGCAGCGGATCGGCGAGGTCGAGCGCGGGCAGCGCGATCATGTCCGTCCGAAGAGCCGCTCGATATCGGAAAGCTTCAGCTCGACGTAAGTGGGCCTTCCATGGTTGCACTGGCCCGACAGGGGCGTCGCCTCCATCGCGCGCAGCAACGCGTTCATCTCGTCGGCCTGCATCCGGCGCCCCGACCGGACCGACCCGTGGCACGCGACGCGCGACAGCACCGCATCGATCCGCGCGCCGAGCGTCTGGCTGTCGCCGAGATCGGCGATTTCGTCGAGGATGTCGTGGACGAGACGCGCGGCGTCGACCTTGCCCAGAAGGGCTGGCGTCTCCCGCACCGCGACGGCGTCGCCGCCAAATGGCTCCACCACCAGACCGAGACGGCGCAGGTCCTCGGCGTGCTCCATCAGCCGGGCCTGATCGTCGGCGGAGAGCGTTACGATCTCGGGGATCAGAAGTGCCTGCGCGGCGATACCCGCCTCGGCCGCCTGCGCTTTGAGCCGTTCGTAGATCAGGCGTTCGTGTGCGGCGTGCTGGTCGACCAGCACGATACCATCTTCGGTCTGGGCCACGATGTAGTTTTCGTGCACTTGCGCGCGCGCCGCGCCGAGCGGCCGATGCACGGAGGCGCTGTCCTCGGCCTCATCCGCCAGCGGTTCGATCCGGGCCGAGGGTTCCTCGGCGAAACCGATCTGGGGAGAGGGCTGCGCGGGCTGGGGCGCCTGGAACGCGTAGGCGGCGGCGCGGGCCTGCGGGCCCGGCCTGTCCATCTGATAGATCCGTGGCTCGCCCGGACGCTCCGGTTGCACGGCGCCCAGGGTCGCACCGGCCACCGTGGTCGATGCGCGGTGGCCGGCCTCCGCGAGCGCGTGGCGCAATGCCGAGACGATCAGCCCGCGCGCGAGACCGGGTTCACGAAACCGCACCTCGGCCTTGGCGGGATGCACGTTGACATCGACGCGCTCCGGCGCGACGTCGAGAAAGAGCGCCGCGGCGGGGTGCCGGTCGCGGCTCAGCACATCGGAATAGGCCGCGCGCAACGCCCCGATCAACAGCTTGTCGCGCACCGGTCTGCCGTTGACGAACAGGTACTGCGCCACCGCGGAGCCGCGCGAATAGGTCGGCAGGGCGGCGAACCCCGTCAAACGCAGCCCCTCGCGTTCGGCGTCGATTCGGAGCGCGTTCTCGGCGAAGTCCGCGCCCAGAATGCGGGCGAGGCGGCCGCTGAGCGCGGTGAACAGATCCCCCGTTTCGGCATCCGCGCGAAACGTCACGCGCGGTTGGTCGCCGGTGCAATCGGTCAGCGAGAAGGCCACCGACGGCTCCGCCATGGCGAGGCGCCGCACGGTATCGCCGATGGCCTGCGCCTCGGCGCGGTCGGTGCGCAGAAACTTCAGCCGCGCCGGGGTGGCGTGGAACAGGTCGCGCAGGTCGACGACGGTGCCGCGCGACAGCGCCGCGGGGCGGGGTGGCGAAAGGCGGCCGCCATCGCTGCGGATCTCCGCCGCCTCGGCGGCGCCGTGCAGGCGCGAGGTTAGCGTCAGCCGGGCCACGGCGGCGAGCGAGGCCAGCGCCTCGCCCCGGAAGCCGAAGGTGTGGATGTTCAGCAGGTCGGTGCCGTCGATCTTCGATGTGGCATGCCGCGCAAGCGCCAGGGGCAGCGCGTCCGCCGCGATGCCATGCCCGTCGTCGGTGACGCGGATCAGGCGCTTGCCGCCCTCCGCGATCTCGACCGAGATCCGCGTGGCCCCGGCGTCGAGGGCGTTTTCCACCAGTTCCTTGACCGCAGATGCAGGCCGCTCAACCACTTCGCCGGCCGCGATGCGGCTGATGGCCGTTTCATCGAGCTGCGCGATCGGAGGGCGAGGGGCGCCTATATTGCGGTCGTGATGCACCATGCCACAATCGGTAGCATGGTGCTGGTCTGTCCGTCCAGTGTCCCTTGGGCCGCGCCGGCCCGGCGCGACGGCTAGTTGCCCGGTTCAAGGCCCTCGGGCTGGCCCACGATCACCAGGTGAAGGTCTTCGGGCCGGAAGAGGCTTTGCGCGACGCGGTTTGCATCCTCGAGCGTCACCGCCTCCACCTGGGCATTGCGCGTGTTGACGTAGTCGATCGGCATGCCGTCCAACTGCATGCCGACGAGAATGTTCGCGATCCGCTCGTTGCCATCGAACCGCAGCGGGTACGCGCCGGTCAGATAGGTCTTGGCGCGGTCAAGCTCGTCCTGCGTGATGCCCTCGTCGGCCAGCCGCGCCCATTCCTGGGTGACGACCTCGACGGTCTCGCCCACGCGCGCGTTCACCGTCGAGACCCGCCCCACCAGCATATCGGCATAGCTGCGCGCCACCAGCGAGGTGTAGATGCCGTAGGTCAGCCCGCGCTCGCGCCGCACCTCGTCCATCAGGCGCGAGCCGAAGCCACCGGCCCCGAAGATCTGGTTGACGACGAAGGCCGGGAAGAAATCGGGATCGTCGCGCGCGATGCCGGGCTGCCCGAACGTGATGACGGATTGCGGCGTCTCGAACTCCACCACCGTCAGCCCGCCCTCGAAGGCGACATCCGTTTCCTCCGGCAGGGGCGCACCCGTTTCGGGCAGATCCCCGAGCAGCGCATCGAGGATCGGGCCCAGATCTTCGGCGGTGATGTCGCCGACCGCCCCGACAAAGACCCGGTCGCGCGCCATCACGCGCTCTTTGGCGGCGATCAGATCGCTTCGGGTCAGCGCGCTCACGCTTTCCCGCGTGCCCTCGTGCGCGCTGCCATAGGGGTGATCCGGGAAGGCAAGCGCCGAAAAGGCCTCATTGGAGATCATGGACGGGTCCACAAGATCGGATGCGATCCCGGACAGGACCTGCCCGCGCACGCGCTCGATGGCGTCTTCGTCGAAGCGCGGCTCGGTGATCGCCTTGCGCAGCAGGTCCAGCGCTTCGTCGCGGTTCTCCGTCAGAAACTGCGCCGAGATGGCGACGGTATCGTCGCCGACATCGAAGCTGAAGCGCGCGGCAAGCTCCTCGGCGGCGACGGAGAACGCCTCTGCGTCCATGTCCGCGGCGCCTTCCTCGAGCAGGGCGACCATCAGGTTCATCGCGCCGCGCTTGCCCTCGGGGTCGAGCGAGGCGCCGCCCGCGAAGCGCAGCTCAAGGGCGGTGAAGGGAATCGCGCTGTCTTCAACGAGCCAGGCGTCGATGCCGCCGGGCGACGTAACCGGTGCTATGTCTATTTCGGCGCGCAACGGGGCCGCGATCATCAGCGCAGCCGCAGCGGTCGCAGCTACCGGGGCGAGGCGGGAAAACAGGCTCATTGGGAAACCTCCTGAACGGCGTCGGCGGCCAGCGCGGCGGGGGCGCTGCGCAAATACCCGGTGACTGAGGCGTTCGGATCGAAGATGCGCTCCGCTGCCGCCATGATGTCTTCGGCCGTCACGGCCTCGAGGATGCGGGGCCAGTCTTCCACGTCCTGAACGGTCAGCCCGCTGGTCAGGGCCGCGCCGTAGCGGCGGGCAAGGCCCTGCAGATTGTCTCGCTCGTAGATCTCCTGGGCGCGGATCTGCGTTTTCAACCGTGTCAGCGCGGCCTCGTCCACGCCTTCCTCCAGGAACCGGGCGATCATCCGGTCGATATCGGCTTCGGCCTCGGCCAGGGTGCGATCGGGTGTCGGCACGACGACCATCCCGAACGTCGTATCGTCGTAGGACATGCCGCCATAGAAGGCCGCGGCGTAGAGCGCGGCGCCCTCCTCGATCTCCAGCACCCGGCGCATGAGGGGGGTGGGGCCATCGCCGCCCAGAAGCTCCGACAGCATCCGCAGGGCGGCTGCCTCTTCCTGGGCGCCGGCGTCGCGCTCCGGGGCGAGGTATGTCCGGATGACGTAAGGCTGCGCGACGCGCGGGTCAGAGAACTCCAGCCGGCGCGGGGCGAGTTGCGGGGGCTCGGCCGGACGCGCCCGCATCCCGATCTCGGGGTTGGGCGGGATCTGGCCGTAGTGAACCTCCGCCATGGCGCGCACTTCGTCGGGCGTGACATCGCCAGCGACGATCAGGATGGCGTTGTTCGGGGCATAATGGGCGCGATAGAAGTCGATCGCGTCCTCCCGCGTCAGCTCCTCCATCTCATGGCGCCAGCCGATGACCGGGATGCCATAGGGATGGGCCAGGTACTGCACCGCCATCCGCTGTTCGCGAAACAGCGATCCTGCCTCGTTCTCGACCCGCTGATTGCGTTCCTCAAGGATCACATCCCGCTCGGTCAGCGCGGCGGCCTCTTCGATCACGAGCCCTGTCATGCGATCGGCTTCGTACTGCATCATCAGATCCAGCCGGTCCGCCGCGACGCGCTGGAAGTAGCCGGTGTAATCCTGTGCCGTGAACGCATTGTCGGAGCCGCCATTGGCCTCGACCACTTCGGAGAACTCGCCGGAGGCGACCGTTTCGGTGCCCTTGAACATCAGGTGCTCAAGGTAATGGGCGATGCCGGACTTGCCCGGGGGCTCGTCGGCGGCCCCGACCCGGTACCACACCATGTGGACGGCGACAGGCGCGCGGTGATCCTCGATCACGACCACGTCCATGCCGTTGTCGAGCGTGAAGGTGCTGACATCGGCGGCGCGGGCGGCAAGGGTGCCGAGCAGGACAAGGGGGATCGCAAGGGCAAGACGGGCGACGGGGCGCAAGGCGTTTGGCATGGAATCCTCTCTCCGAACTGTTCCCAAAGGTGGGCTCCCGCGGCCCTGCTTCAAGTTGGGCAACGGGCTTGTGAGGCTGCGTTCATCCCGCGGCTGGTCACGGTCGGGGCTGTCGCGGTCTGGCTTTCGCGGGGGGGCATCCATCGACCGGGCGTCTTCGGTGCGGGCGTTCCCGGTGTTAGCGTCTCCGGCGCTGGCGTAGCCGATGCTGGCGCAACCGGTGCGGGCTAGGCTCAATCGTCGACCGGCGGTGGCGGGGCTCCGGGCGTTGCGGCGCCGGCGCGCCGGTAGCGCAGCGTCTCGTCGGTCTGGTCGAGGCTCTCGCGCTCGTAGGCGTCGAAATAGGTGGTCACCCCGAAGAGCCGCTCCAGCACCCGGCCCTGATTGCGATCGCGGAACTGAAGATCGGCGATGCCGAGCTGGCCGCGGATCTCGGGATCCGTCCCGTAGCGGCCGGTCGTGGCCAGCAAGGTGCCGTCGGGGGTTTGGCCGTCGAGCTCCAGACGGCCCGGATTGCCGCCGAGCGCGGCGACGGCGTCGGCGTTGGGTGTGGGATCTGTGCGGCTGCCGGTGCCGGGGATCGACGGCGGCGGCAAGGCCGTCAGGTCGTCCGGAATGACGATCGGCTTGCCGGGAATGATCGCGAACTCGTCGGGTCCCTGCTGCCCCCGGGTCAGGTTCATCAGCGGACGGTTGGCGCACGCCGCCAGAAGAGCCGGCGCCAGCAGGACCGCAATGGCGCAGACACGCCGCAGGGGAAGGCGAAAGACAGCCATGCCCGGCGTGTTACCCCAGGCGGACGGCGGCGTCACGCGTCGTTTTTCCCGGTCGGCGCGCCGGGCGGCGCACTGTCGCGCCCCGAAAACAGCATCAGGCCGATGGCGCCAGCAAAGATGAACACATCCGCGACGTTGAAGATGTAGGGGTTCTGGATGCCGCAACACGACATGTTCAGGAAGTCGAGCACGCCGGGGTGGAACACCCGATCCAGGGCGTTGCCCATGGCGCCCCCGATCAGCAATCCCGCGGAAACGAACTCGATTCGCCGCGTGAACCCCCGCGCCCACCACAGGATGACCCCGCACAGCCCGAGGGCCAGGGCGATCAGGCCGTAGCGCAGCGCGTCCGATCCGCCGGCGAACAGGCCGAAGTTGACGCCGGTGTTCAGCCCCTTGACGAAGACAAGATAGGGCGGCGCCACTTCGATCACGCGCAGGGTGATCAGATCGAGCCCGTAGATCACGCCGTACTTGCTCGCCTGGTCGATGGCGAAGGCGGCCGCGGCCGCGATCCAGAGGATGCGCATCCCGCCCGGCCCCGTCAGTGCCGGAAGTGGCGCATGCCGGTGAACACCATGGCCAGGCCCCGCGCATCCGCGGCAGCGATCACCTCCGCATCGCGGACCGATCCGCCGGGCTGGATGATCGCGGTGGCGCCCGCGTCGGCCGCGGCGATCAGCCCATCCGGGAACGGGAAGAACGCGTCCGAGGCGACGACGGACCCATGCACCGTCGGGGCGGAGAGGCCGAGCGCCTCCGCCATGTCGGCGGACTTGCGGGCGGCGATGCGGGTGCTGTCGACCCGGCTCATCTGTCCCGCGCCGATGCCGACGGTCGCCGCATCCTTGGCATAGACGATGGCGTTGGACTTGACGTGTTTGGCGACCTTCCAGGCGAAGAGAAGATCGGCGATTTCCGCCTCGCTCGGCGCGCGCTTCGTCACGACCGACAGGTCGGACGCGCCGATCGCGCCCGCGTCGCGATCCTGCACGAGGAACCCGCCCGAAACCTGCCGGATCGACACGCCCGGCGCGTGTGGATTGGGGAGGCCGCCGGTGAGCAGCAGCCGCAGGTTCTTCTTTCTGGCAAAGATCTCGCGCGCCGCGTCGGACACCCCGGGGGCGATCACGACCTCGGTGAAGATCTCGGTGATGGCGGTGGCGGTGTCGGCATCGAGCGGCTGGTTCAGCGCAACGATCCCCCCGAAGGCCGATACGCGGTCGCAATCGTAGGCCCGGCCATAGGCCTGGGCCAGGTTCTCGCCCGACGCCACGCCGCAAGGGTTGGCGTGTTTGACGATCACGCAGGCCGGGGCGGCCTCGCCCAGTTCCGCCAGCAAGGCCCACGCCGCGTCGGTGTCGTTGATGTTGTTGTAGCTCAGCGCCTTGCCCTGCATGACGTCGGCCGTTGCGACGCCGGGGGCGGTGGTGCCGTCGGTGTAGAAGTCGGCCTGCTGATGCGGGTTCTCGCCATAGCGCAGGTCGCTCGCCAGGTGCCCGGCAAAGGCGATCCGCCGGGGCGAATAGGGTTCCATCATCTCGTCGTTCAGGGCGCCGGCCATCCATGTCGACACCGCGGCATCGTAGGCGGCGGTGCGGGCATAGGCGATCTGGGCCAGCCGGCGGCGCGTGGCGCGCCGCGTGCCCCCGGTCTCCTCAAGCTCCGCCAGCACGACCCGATAGTCTTCGGTGTCCGTGACGACGGCCACGTGGGCGTGGTTCTTGGCCGCCGCCCGCAGCATGGCCGGGCCGCCGATGTCGATGTTTTCGATACAGGTGTCGAAGTCGGCGCCACGGGCGACGGTGGCCTCGAACGGGTAGAGGTTCACCACCAGCAGGTCGATCCCGGGAATGCCATGGTCGGTCATCGCAGCGATGTGCTCGGGGTTGTCGCGCAGGGCCAGAAGGCCGCCATGCACCGCCGGGTGCAGCGTCTTGACGCGGCCATCCATCATCTCGGGAAAGCCCGTCAGCTCCGACACGTCGCGGACGGCCAAACCGGCCGCGCGCAGCGCAGCCGCCGTGCCGCCGGTCGACACCAGCTCCACCCCATGCTCTGCCAGGGCCCCGGCGAACGCCTCCAACCCGGACTTGTCCGAGACCGAGAGCAGGGCGCGGCGAAGGGGGACGGTATCGGACATCAGGAAAGCCTCGCTGGCAGGGGCCGTCGGCGGAGAGACATCGCGCAGGACGCGCGCGGGTGGATCAGTCGTGACATGCGGATCTGCCCCCAACGCGGATCACTGCGGTTCAGGTGAACGCGGCGTCGTCCTCTCCCAGACGGGCGGCGAGGTCGCGGATCGCGCGTGGGGTATCCTCTGCCTTGTCCAAGGTCCAGCTTATCTGTGCGCTAAAGTCCAGAACGCGGCCCGACAGGACGATCTGCTGCGCCGCGCGGGGCTTCAGGCGGCCCGCTTCGAGGTAGATCGACGGCTCCAGCGACATCGTGCACTGGCCGGCCTGGCGGAACACCCAAACCTCGCCCGAGCGCAAGAGGAGAGACACGGCGTTGCCCCGCATATCCAGCGTCGCGTCGACTTCGGGATGCAGGTGAAAGCGCAGCGAGAAGGGCACCCCCTGCATGCGGGTTTCCGTCAGCCGCGCATCGAACCGGGCGCGCTGCCGCTCCGTCAGGGCTCCCAGCGTCTCGCGCCCGCCCACAAGCCGCCCGTCGCGCGACAGGGTGATCTTTCGCACATGGGTCAGGCCATGGCTTTCGGCATAGCCATCGTGCCCGATCATCATGAAATGGCCCGTGGCATTGCGGGTGATCTGAACGCGCACGTCGCTCGGCACGAAGTCGAGCCCGCCGCCCTGCGCCGACAAGGCCAGCCGCGACGACGATTCTCCGTCGAGCGAGAGGGTCGAATGGGCCTCGCTCGCACGGCCCGCCCGCAACCAGGCGTCGCCGAAGGCCGCACCCGACCCGCAATTGACGATCAGCGGGCGGCGGCCCGAGGTCAGCTCGAACGCAAGGGTCGAGGCATGCGCCTCCGATGCTGCGCGCCCGGTCGGCGGCGGCGCGGCGTCGGCGATCAACGTCGTGCGGCCGGCGGTGAGACGCGCAAACCCCATGGCGAGGCCCTGCGTCCGGGCGGTACCGCGCACGCCCGCGGCGCTCAGCGCCTGATCTAGCCGGCCCTCCAGGCCGCGGCCGCCGCCGTGAAACCGCGCGAGGCTGCCGTCGGAATGGCGCAGGGCGCGCAAGGTGGGCGCGATCCGCTCCATGGCCGTGCGCAAGGCCGGGCGCGGGAAACGTCCGGCCGCTTCGCGCGCCTCGGTGATCCAGGACAGCAGCACGAAGACTTCCATCAGGTGTTCGGGGTTGCGGGTGGCCAGCCCGCCGTCGCTGTCGATCTCGGCCTCGCATTCGGCTTCGAGCGCCGTAAGCGCGGGGGCCACGTTCCGCTCCATGCCGGACAGCGACAGCCCGGCGTAGACAAGGCCCGCCAGCGCCTCGAACCGCGCCAGGCCCGGTGTCGCGCGACTCCACCGCCGGCTCAGCACGTTGTACTGCCGCCCGAGGCTGTCGAAATAGGCGGCGGAGGCCGCCTTGTCCTGTCCGTGAAGCAAGAACACCGCGTGGTTGATGCAGCGGATCAGCCGCCGGCCGATCAGGTCCGGGGCCCAGCCCGGGCCGCGGCCGTTGCCATAGCGCTCGATCCAGCCCCAGAGCCAGGATTGGGCGCGCGCGCGGGCCTCCGGGGTGCCCAGTGCGGCGAGATCGTCCAGCCAGAGAAAGCCATGAAGCTCCTGATCGAACCGCAGCGCGGGGCTCGGAAGGTCCCAGATCTGCTGCGGCGCCGAGGCGCGCGGCGTCTCGATCAGAAACCCGGCGAACAGGAAGTTTCCGGCCACGAGCTGACGCCCGCGCGCCAACGAGCCGAAGGACCGGGGCTCGGGCTGCGACATGAAGCCCGTCGGACGGGGACCGCGCATGGCGAGACGGGTCCCCATCTCGCCCAGTGATCGGTCTCTGTGCTCCTGCCCGGCCACAGCCTGCGTGCCTCCCTCGCCCTTGCCACGATGAGAGTATGCGCGGAGGGCCCGGCCTGTCACGACGCGGCCGGGGTAGCGCGCCACAAGCGTGTCAGCGTTGCACCTCTCGCGGCGCTAGGCGGCCCGGAAGGCGGCGATGTAGAAGCCGTCGATTCCGCCGCGCGCGTCCCAGCTTTCGGGTGTGATCCGCCATGCCCCGTCTGCGCTGGCCCAAGACGGATCGAGCCCGGGCGCGTCCACGGATGCGTCCGGCGACAGATGGGCATGGCGCGTCAGGGCGTCGTCGCGCAGCGCCTCCCCCTCCTCCGCCAGGAGCGAGCAGGTGCAGACGACTAGCCGCCCGCCGGGCTTCAGCCAGCCCGCTGCCCTGTCGAGCAACTCGCGCTGCAGCGGCACGAGGGACTTGAGCGCGTCCGTGCCCTTGGCGAATGGCAGATCGGGATGACGGCGCAGCGTTCCGGTGGCGGTGCAGGGCGCGTCGAGCAGGATGGCATCGAACGGCGCATCGGGCTGCCAGTGGAGCGCGTCGGCCGTGACGAGATCTGCTGTAAGCCCCGTGCGCGCGAGGTTGTCCCGGACCCGCTCCAGGCGAGGGCCGGAGATGTCGAGCGATGTCACCGCCGCGCCAGTGTCGGCCAGTTGGAGCGTCTTGCCGCCGGGCGCCGAACAGAGGTCCAGCACCCGTTCTCCGGGCTGAGCGGCCAGTATGCGGGCCGGCAGGGCCGCGGCGGCGTCCTGCACCCACCAGGTGCCCCTGGCGTATCCTTCAAGGGCCGAGACCTGCCCAGCCCGCGCCAGGCGCAGGCTGCCGGTCGGCAGGACTTCCGCGCCCAGCCGGTCCGCCCAATCGGCTGCGTCCTGCCCCGCGCGCAGTGTCAGATCGAGTGGCGGAATGGTTGCAAAAAGCGCCTCCATCCGGGCGACGCGCGCATTGCCGTATGCGGCGGACAGGCGGCCGCGAAGCCAATTGGGCAGGCGGCGGGGCGGCAGCGCCGCGAATGTGTCGCGATCGCAGTCGGCCACCCGGCGCAGAACGGCATTGACCATACCCGCCGCCTTGCTCTGGCGCCTTCGCGCCCGGGTGACGGCGTCGCTCACAACGCCATGGGGCGCTTCGCCCTCGACCAGCAGCTCCACCGTTGCGAGCCGCAGAAGATCGCGGATATCGGCTCTCGGCGGCTTGTGCAGAAGGGGCTTCAGCGCGGCATCGGCCTGCCCCATATGGCGCAGCGTCGCCCGCGCCAGCCGGCCGGCCCGCGCCTTCGTCGCCGGTGCCGCATCCGCGACGGGCGGCGCCCCCTCCAACTCGGCAAGGATCGCGCCGCGGGCGAGCACGCCGTGCAACAGGTGCAGGGCGAGGGCGCGCGAATCATCGGGGGCGGATGTGCCGGTGCTTGCGTTCATGGTCGGGCCTTTGCGGCGCGCGCGGTCGCATTGCCGGCGCACCGGCGCGGCGTATATGACGGCTCACGATCGAACAAGGGAAAGGCGCCGCATGTCAGACGATGCAGACGGGGACGCGACGCCGCCGCTGCCCGACGCGGCGCAACGGGCGCTCGCCGAGGCCGAGGCGCGCCGCAAGGCCGTCGACGAGAAGGTCCGCAACATGCCGCGCGAGCTGGGCGGGCGCGAGGGGCCGGAGCCGGTGAGGTACGGCGATTGGGAGCGCAAGGGCATCGCGAGCGACTTCTGAGCCCGCGCGAGACGCCTTGTGCGCGCTGCCGAGCGCGCGTTAGCGCAGCCGGAAATCCGCGGACTGGCCGGTGCCCTGATCGGAGACGAACCGCAGCGTGTTGCCGTTGCGCAGCACCGCCTGGCAGTTCGGGCCCAGATCGCGCTCGCCCCAATAAAGATCGCGGCAGAAGAAGTCTCCGCGCCATTGCCATGCGCCGGTGACCGGGATGCCGAGGCCCCGGCCCTGAATGGCGCCCTGCGGGCTGACTGTCAGCCGAACACCGGGATAGCGGAGCGTGCGGCCATCGACGAGCTGCACGAACTCGCTCTCCTTCGTGACCTTGCGGAAGGTATCGGCCTGCGCCTGCGCCCCCGGCGCGCTGCCCGATGCGATCAGTGCGACAGCCGCTAGGGCGGCCGCAAACGAGAATGCCGTGCGCGATGTCATGCTGTATCTCCCCAGTCGGAGCTTTTACGCGAGAACCTTGGGTTTGGATGACTGGGGGTGGCCCTCGCTCACACTTTCGTGATGCCGCGGGTGCGCCGGTTACCACCGGGGGCGATCACAGGCCGAGGACATCTGTCATCGCGTAGTGACCCGGCGATTGCTTCAACCCCCACATCACCGCGCGCAGCGCCCCTCGCGCGAATAGGGCCCGATCGGACGCGATGTGGCGCAGCACGATCCGTTCCCCAGGCCCGGCGAAGATCACGTCGTGCTCCCCCACCACATCGCCGCCCCGGATCGCGGAGAAGCCGATCTTGCCGGCGGCCCGCGCGCCGGTGATCCCGTCGCGCGCGGCTTCGTAGAGTTCGCCAAGCGGCTGCTTTCGGCCCTGCGCGGCGGCATCGCCCAGCATGAGCGCCGTTCCGCTCGGCGCATCGACCTTGTGGCGGTGATGCGCCTCGACGATCTCGATATCGAACTCCTCGCCCAGGGCGGCGGCGGTCTTGCGGACGAGGGCGGTGAGCAGGTTCACGCCCAGGCTCATGTTGCCCGCGCGGATGATCGTGGCATGGCGTGCCGCGGCATCGATCTTGTCGAGATGGGCCTGCGAGAAGCCCGTCGTGCCGATCACGTGCACGGCGCGCGCCTGCGCCGCGATCCCGGCCACCTCCGTGGTCACGTCCGGGGTGGTGAAATCTATCACTGCATGGGCCCGTGCCAGCGCCTCCCACGGATCGTCGGTCACCCGTACATGGCGGGGGGCGCCGCCCATCGCGGTGCCGAGGTCTTCGCCCAGCCAGGGATGGCCCGGGCGTTCGATTGCGGCCGACAGCGCCATATCCGAACGGCTCGCGATCTCGGACACGAGCATCTGGCCCATCCGCCCAGACGCCCCCATCACAACGACATTCGGTGTATCTGTCATGCCCTTCCCTCCGTCCGGCCCGTGCGCCGTGTTATCCGAGGTTGGCGGAGGGCGAAAGCGGGCGGCCGGGGCGGGCCCGGGCACGGTGCGGGGGCGTGGCGGTCCGGCAGGCATCGGCGGTTTCCCTCGCCGCTTGCGGCTCTGCCGCGACGCTTGGCTTGCGTCGCGGTGCCGCGCGGCCTAGGTGCATGGCATGGCCAGATCCCGAGTTTCCAGCACCACCGGCCCAACGCAGCGGCAATTGCGCGTGGGTGAACTGATCCGCCGTACCTTGTCGGACGTGCTCGCCCGCGGCGACGTGCACGATCCGGATCTGACGTCGGTGTCGATCACGGTCGGCGAGGTGCGGTGCTCGCCCGACCTCAAGAAGGCGACGGTGTTCGTTCTGCCGCTGGGCGGCAAGGGCGCGGAAGCCGTGCTCGTGGCGCTTCGGCGCAACAAGGCCGAACTGCGCCGGGTGGTGTCCAAGAACATGACCCTGAAGTATGCGCCGGACCTGCACTTCGTCATCGACGATACGTTCGACCGGATGGATGAGACCCGGGCCCTGTTCGCCCGCCAGGACGTACAGCGCGACCTCGCCAAGACCGGCGAGGCCGAAGGCGACGACGCGTAGCCGATGGGCCCGCTGCGCACCCTCCTGGCGCTGTTTGGCCTGCTGCTTTGTCCCGCATTTGCGTTTGCTTCCGGCTGCAGCCCGCACAGGCATGAGGGCGCCGATTACACCGTGTGCACCTTCCGCGCAGACCGGGACGCGATCCGTCTCTGGCACTCCGATCCCTCCGGAGCGCTCCTGGGTTCGTTCCGGGCGGTCAACGCGGCGTTGCGGGCCAGCGGCGAGCGGCTGGCCTTCGCGATGAACGGCGGGATGTACCATGACGACCGAGCGCCCGTGGGGCACTACATCGAGGACGGGCTCGAGGGCGCGCGCCTGATCCAGAGCGCCGGGCCCGGAAACTTTGGCCTCTTGCCCAACGGCGTGTTCTGCGTCGGCGAGGGGCGGGCCCGCGTGATCGAGACGACAGTTTATGCCGCGTCACCGCCCGCCTGCGCCTTTGCCACGCAATCCGGCCCGATGCTGGTGATCGACGGTGCGTTGCATCCGCGGTTCATCCCCGACAGCGCGTCGGTCCATATCCGCAACGGCGTTGGCGTGGCGGCCGACGGCGTGACGGTGCATTTCGCGATCTCGGAACAGCGGGTGAACTTCGATGCCTTCGCCCGCCTGTTTCGCGACGGGTTGGGCGTGCCGAATGCGCTCTACCTCGATGGCAGGGTCTCGCGGCTCTACGCGCCGGGCCTTGGCCGGGCCGATGCCGGTTGGCCCATGGGCCCGATCGTCGGTGTGGCCGTGCCGGCCGACTGATCCGCGCCGTCTTTCACCAACCCCTGGGAGCGGTCTGTGGCCGCGCGCCTGGCATGGTTCGCGCCGCTCTGCACCACTCCCATAGGTGCATACGATTGCAAAAATCGGTTGTTGCCCGCCTGTGCTCGTCTATGCTGGCGCAAAGAAGTGGCGATGAGGGAGCGAAATGGCCGAGTATCTCAAGCGTGGAAAGCCAGCCGAGGCGCGGGCGGAGGACGATGCGAAGGTGCGTGGCATCGTGGAGGGCATCCTGTCCGATATCGAAGCGCGGGGCGACGCGGCCGTGCGCGATCTCTCGGCGAAGTTCGACAATTACGCCCCCGCGGCGTTTCGCCTGAGCCGGTCCGAGATCGACGCGGCCAAGCAGAACGTGTCGGACCGCGACATGGCCGACATCCGCTTCGCCCAAGACCAGATCCGGAGCTTTGCGGAGGCGCAGCGCGCGTCGATGACCGATGTCGAGATCGAGACGATGCCGGGCGTCGTACTGGGCCACAAGAACATCCCGGTGAACTCGGTCGGGTGCTACGTGCCGGGCGGCAAGTTTCCGATGGTCGCCTCGGCGCATATGTCGGTCCTGACCGCCAAAGTGGCCGGCGTGAAGCGCGTGGTCGCCTCCGCCCCGCCGGTGGACGGGGCCCCGCACCCCGCCATCGTGGCCGCGATGGACGAAGGGGGCGCCGATGAGATCCTGGTGCTCGGGGGCGTGCAGGCGGTCGGCGCCATGGCCATCGGCACCCAGAGCATCGCACCGGTCGACATGCTGGTCGGCCCCGGCAATGCGTTTGTCGCCGAGGCCAAGCGGCAGCTCTTCGGCCGGGTCGGGATCGACCTGTTTGCCGGTCCGACGGAGACCTGCGTGATCGCCGACGACACGGTGGATGGCGAGATGTGCGCCACGGATCTGCTGGGACAGGCCGAGCACGGCTATAACTCGCCCGCCGTTCTGATCACCAATTCCCGCAAGCTGGCCGACGATACCCTGGCCGAGATCGACCGGCTCCTCGGCATCCTGCCCACGGCGGAGACGGCGCGGGTGAGCTGGGAGGAGTACGGCGAGGTCATCCTGTGCGCCGATCACGACGAGATGCTCGCGGTGTCGGAGGATGTGGCCTCGGAACATGTGCAGGTCATGACCGACCGCGACGACTGGTTCCTGGAGAAGATGACGAATTACGGCGCGCTGTTCCTCGGACCGCGCACCAACGTTGCCAATGGCGACAAGGTGATCGGCACGAACCACACCCTGCCGACGAAGAAGGCGGGCCGCTACACCGGCGGGCTGTGGGTGGGCAAGTTCCTGAAGACCCATTCCTATCAGAAGGTGCTGACCGACGAAGCGGCGACGCTCGTCGGCGAGTATGGCTCGCGCCTGTGTATGCTGGAGGGGTTCGTGGGCCATGCCGAGCAATGCAACGTGCGCGTGCGCCGCTATGGCGGCGTGAATGTGCCCTATGGCGCCGCCGCGCCTTATCGCGACGCGGCGGAGTAGGTGGCAGCGCCGGCTGGGAGTATTTTGACCAAGATGATGGGGGAAGTGGTGCGCGTGGACGGGGCCGTCGCGGCGGCGGATCTGAAGGCGGTCGTGGCCGGGGCGGAGGCCGCGCTTTATGGCGAAATGAGCCGGGCCGCGCACGCGGGCGAGGGTGTCTTTGCCGCCGATGCCCGGGTGCGCATGTGTGCGCCCTTCGGCGATCTGACCGGCTGGTCGGGCTGGTGGGAGGCATGTCTGGCGCCCTTGGCGCGGGCCTGGCCCGACGTGGAGCGCCGGGTGCACATCCGCATCGCCGGCCCCGACGAGCACGGTGGACAATGGGTCGGCTGCGGGGGGTTCTACCTGGGCACCTTCGAAGACGCTTGGCTCGGGATCCCGGCGACGGGCCGTGTGGCGCATATGCGGTTCCACGAATTCTTCCGCGTGGAGGCGGGGCGCGTCACCGAGGTGCAGGCGCTATGGGACTTGCCGGAGGTGATGATGCAGGCCCGGGCATGGCCGTTAGCACCGAGCCTCGGCCGCGACTGGCACATCCCGGGGCCTGCCACCTGCGACGGGCTTGGGCCCCATGATGCGGCCCTAGGGTCCGCCTCCGCCCGGCATGTGATCGACATGCTGACCTATCTGAAGAAGCATCCGAGCCAGGGCGGCCCGGAGGTGATGGAGATGGAGCGCTTCTGGCATCCGAAGATGTGCTGGTACGGGCCGGCCGGCATCGGGACGGGGCGCGGGATCGAGGGGTTCCGGCGCCATCACCAGATCCCGTTTCTGAAGGCCATGCCCGATCGCGGCCAGTATCTGGACGAGATCGTTTATCATTTTATGGCCGAAGGCGCCTATGTGGGCGTGACCGGCTGGCCGAACATGGTGCAGACCCTGACCGATGGCGGCTGGATGGGCATCGCCCCGTCCGGAAAGAGATTGCAGATGCGCTCGCTCGACTTCTGGCGGCTGGAGGATGGCCTGATCCGGGAGAACTGGGTGCTGGTCGATCTGCTCCATGTCTACGATCAGATCGGCGTCGATGTGATCGGGCGCATGCGGGAGATGGTCGCGTGATCTCGCTGCCGAGCATGCCGTCGCTTCGGCTGGACGGGCGCCGGGCGCTGGTGACGGGCGCGTCGCGCGGGATCGGCCTGGGTGCCGCGGTCGCGCTCGGACAGGCGGGCGCGCATGTGGTGCTTTCAGCGCGGGGGGCCACGGCTTTGGCGGACGCCGCCGCAGCCATGGCCGCGGCCGGCCATTCCGTCGAGGCCGCGCCCTGCGACGTGGCCGACGTGGCGGCCGTGGAGCGGCTTGTGGCGGCGCACGGCCCGTTCGATGTGCTCGTCAACTCCGCGGGGACGTCACGGCCGGGGCCGGTGAGCGCGACATCGGAAGACGATTACGACGTGGTGATGGCCGCCAACACGAAGGCGGCCTTTTTCCTTGCCCGCGCGGTAGCGCCGGGAATGGCGGCCCGGGGCGGCGGCTCAATCATCCAGATCTCCAGCCAGATGGGCCATGTCGGCGGGATCGACCGGGCGCTTTACTGTGCCTCGAAGTTCGCCGTGGAGGGGATGACGAAGGCGATGGCGATGGAGTGGGGGCCGCAGGGCGTGCGGGTGAACACGATCTGCCCGACCTTCATCCGGACGGCGCTGACCGAGGCGACCTTCGACAACCCCGAGCGGGTCGCCTGGATCACCTCGAAGATCAAACTCGGCCGGGTGGGCGAGGTCGAGGATATCATGGGCGCTGTCCTGTTTCTGGCCACCGATGCCAGCGCCCTGGTGACCGGCACGCATCTGTTGGTGGATGGCGGATGGACGGCGGGGTAACAACGCGGCATCACCTGTGGGGAAAGGGATGCTGATGCCGAGGGAACGCGCAACACGGGACAAAGTGACGTCGCTGGATGTGGCCGCCGCGGCGGGGGTCAGCCAATCGGCGGTCAGCCGCGTCTTCACGCCCGGCGCTTCGGTCAGCCCGAAGATGGCGGAGCGGGTGCGCAAGGCGGCTGCGGAACTGGGCTATCGCCCGAACGTGCTGGCGCGTTCGCTGATCACCGGGCGCAGCCGGATCATCGGTCTCGTGGTGGCCTACCTGCACAACCAGTTCTACCCCGAGGCGATGGAACGGCTGTCGAACGCGTTGCAGGCCGAAGGCTACCACGTGCTGGTCTTCGTCGCGATGGGTCGCGGGCCCGAGGTCGACAAGGTGATCGGCGAGTTGCTCGACTACCAGGTTGACGGGATCGTCGCGGCGTCGGTCGGGTTGTCGGACGAGTTGTTCACCCGCTGCGAGGAGGCCGGCATCCCGGTGGTGCTGTTCAATCGCGGCCATGCCGATGCCCGGCTGAGCGAAGTCACGTCCGACAACTTCGCCGGCGGACGGAAGGTGGCGGAGTTTCTGTTGGCGGGCGGACACAAGCGCATCGCCCACATTTCGGGCTGGCAGGGCGCCACGACGGGGCGCGACAGGGCCGCGGGGTTTCGCGCGGGGCTGGCGGCGGACGGGCTGGACCCGGTTGCCGAGCAGGACGGGATGTACAAGCGCGAAGTGGCGGCCGATGTCGCCCAGGCGATCTGGGAGGCGGATCGGCCGGACGCGATTTTCGTGGGCAACGATCATATGGCCTTCGGCGTGATGGACGCGCTGCGGTACCGATGTGGCGTCTCGATCCCGCACGACGTCTCGGTCGTCGGCTACGACGACGTGCAGGCGGCCGCCTGGGAGGCCTACGATCTGACGACCGTGCGCCAGCGCGCGGGGCGGATGGTCGAGGCGACGGTGCGCATGCTCCTGGCACAGATCGAGGAGCCGGAGCGCCCGGCGGAGAAGATTGCCATAGACGGGCCGCTCATCGTGCGCGGCTCGGCACGCGTACCGGAGGATTGGAATGCGAGGGTTTGACAACCGGTGGCGGGATTTCCCCGACTACATCCTCGGAATCACAAAGGAAATATGGGAGGATCGTGGCCTCGGCGCCCGCATGCGGGAGTATTATCATCCCGATGTGATCGTGCGTATGCCCGGCGGGATTTCGACGGGCGAGCCCGCCTCGACGGCGGCGACTATGGCCACGCTGACCGAGTTCCCTGACCGTGTGCTTCTGGGCGAGGATGTCATCTGGTCCGGGACACCGGAGGCGGGCATGCTGTCGTCGCATCGGATCCTGTCGACCGCCACGCATCGGGGCGGTGCCTTCGGCCCGGCGACGGGCAAGCGCGTGAGCTATCGCGCGATTGCCGATTGTTGGGCGAAAGACAACCAGATCGCCGACGAATGGCTCGTGCGCGACAATGGCGCCATCGTGCGCCAGCTCGGCGTCGACCCGCGCGACTGGGCGGCGGCGGATATCGCGGCCGGAAACACCGGGGCGCCGTTCACCCCGGAGCGCGACGTGACCGGCCCCTACACCGGCACCGGCAACGACCACGAGGTTGGCCAGGCCTATGCCGGCTTGCTGGCGCAGCTTATGCAGGCAGAGTTTTCCGTCATCCCGGAGCAATGGGACCGGGCGTGCCATCTGGAATACCCCGGCGGCTTGACCGGCCACGGCCATGCGGCCGCGGATGCGCATTGGCTGGGCCTGCGCTCCGCCTTTCCGTTCGCCGAGTTCGCCGTGCATCACGTCATCGGACGCCAGGACGAAAGGATGCCGCCCCGCGCTGCCGTGCGCTGGTCGCTCACGGGCGTCCATGCGGGGTGGGGGGCCTTTGACGCGCCGTCCGGAGCGGAGGTGCATATCATGGGGATCGGCCACGCGGAATTCGGCCCATGGGGCCTGCGCCGCGAATGGGTGCTGTACGATGAGACCACGATCTGGAAACAGATCCTTATGGCGCAAGGCTGAGGAGGGCGTGGGCGTGCCTGTCGAATGGCCAGGGGGGACAGCGGAGAAGCGACGCGCGGGCGATGGCGATCCCTCACGGATCGCGCCAGAAAGCGCGCGCGCCGTGCCGTGCCGGCCTGCCGCGGACGAGGACCCATGGAGAAGGTAGCCGCGTCGTCCGAAACGACCCGCGCGGTCTATGAGCGGAACGCAGAGGTCTACGATGCGCAGCGGTCCCGCGCGCTCTCCGAGGCGCGGTGGCTCGCCCGGTTCGCCAGGTGCCTGCCGCAGGGCGCGCGCGTGCTCGACCTCGGCTGCGGGGCCGGCGAGCCGATTGCGCGCTGGTTCATGGCCGAGGGCTTTGCCGTCACCGGCGTCGACTTTTCCGCCGCCATGCTGGAGATCGCGCGGGCGCGCTTCCCCTCGGGCGATTGGCGCGAGGCCGATATGCGGGCGCTCGATCTGGGGGAGACGTTCCACGGCATCGTCGCGTGGGACAGTTTCTTCCACCTCTCCCCGGGCGAGCAGCGGCACTGCATCGCGCAGATGGCGCGCCATCTCGAACCCCACGGCGCCGCCTTGCTTACGGTGGGGCCGGAGGCGGGCGAGGTCGAGGGCCGGGTGGGCGGCGAGCCCGTCTATCATGCCTCGCTTTCGCCCGCCGAGTATGCCGCCTGTCTGGAGGAGAACGGCATGCGCCTCACCGGGTTTCTGGCCGAAGACCCTGAAACCGACCGTCACAGCGTGCTGATGGCACGCCGGATCTGAAGAGAAGACCATGCCCATTTCAACGACCCATGTCGGATCGCTTCCCCGCACCCAGAAGGTGGTGGATTTCATCTTCGCCCGCGAACGCCAGGAGCCCTACGACGCCGATGCGTTCGACGCTGCCATGGCCGAGGCCGTCGACGAGACGGTGTCCAAACAGGTCGCGGCCGGGATCGACATCGTCTCCGACGGCGAAACCTCGAAGATCAGCTACGCCACCTATGTGAAGGACCGCTACACCGGGTTCGATGGCGACAGCCCGCGCAACGCGCCCGCCGACCTCAAGATGTTCCCGTCGTTTCTCAAGCGGCTGGCCGCCGATGGCGGAACGCCGAAATACGCGCGTCCGATGTGCGTGGGCGAGGTGCGCTCGAAGGGCCAGGGCGAGCTGGAAAAGGACATCGCGAACCTTAAGGCCGCCATGGCCAAACACGGGGTGGAGCGCGGCTTCATGAATGCCGCGTCGCCGGGGGTGATCTCGCTGTTCCTGCAGAACGATTTCTATCCCACGCGGGAGGCCTATCTGGCGGCTCTGGCCGATGCGATGGCGGCGGAGTACCGCACGATCGTCGACGCCGGGCTGGATCTGCAGCTCGATTGTCCGGACCTCGCGCTATCGCGCCACATGCTCTTTTCCGACCTGACGGATGCGGCGTTCGTTCAGATCGCGGGCGCCCATGTCGAGGCGCTGAACCACGCGCTTGACGGGATCGACCCCGCCCGCGTGCGCATTCACATCTGCTGGGGCAATTACGAGGGGCCGCATGTCTGCGACATCCCGATGGACACGATGTTCTCCACGCTGATGTCCGCGGCGGCACAGTACGTGCTTTTCGAAACGTCGAACCCCCGCCACGCTCACGAATGGACCGTGTTCCGCGACCGCGCGGCCGAGATCCCCGATGACAAAATCCTGGTGCCTGGCGTCGTCGACACCACCACGAACTTCGTGGAACACCCGGAGGTGGTGGCCGAACGGATCGGCAAGTTCACCGGGATCGTCGGGGCGGACCGGGTCATCGCCGGATCGGATTGCGGGTTTGGCACCTTCGCCGGGTTCGGCGCGATCGACCCTGAGATCGCCTATGCCAAGCTCGGCACGCTGAGCGACGGGGCCGCGCTGGCCAGCGGGCGGGTCTGAATGCCGGAGCCGATTGTCCTTCTGCCCGGGATGATGTGCGATGGGCGGCTATTCTCCCATCAGTTTCTGGCGCTGAACCGGGATCGGGCCGTCATGGTCGCCCCTTTGACGGGGGCGTCCTCCGTCGGGGCGCTGGCGCAACGGATCCTGGACGCGGCACCGCGACGATTTGCGCTTGCGGGGCTGTCGATGGGCGGCATCGTGGCGATGGAGATGATGGGCCGCGCGCCCGACCGGATCTCGCGCATCGCGCTGATGGACACCAATCCCCTGCCGGAGACGCCCCAGGTGGCGGCCGCGCGCGAGCCGCATATCGTCGGCGTGCAGAGCGGGCGGCTCAAAGAGATCATGCGCGAGGAGATGAAGCCCCGTTATCTGGCGCCCGGGGCGGGGCGGGTCGAGGTGATGAGCGTGGTGATGGACATGGCGCGCGACCTCGGCCCGGACGTGTTCGTGGCGCAATCGCGCGCCCTGCAGCGGCGCCCCGATCAGCAAAAGGTGCTGCGCGGCATCAAGGTGCCGACGCTGGTCCTGTGCGGCGCCCATGACGCGCTCTGCCCGGTCAAACGGCACGAGTTCATGGCGGAGCTCATTCCGGGCGCGAAGTTGCGGGTCATCAAGGATGCGGGCCATCTGCCGACGCTTGAGCAGCCCGACGCGACGACCGAGGCGCTGCGTGAATGGCTCGGCGACCCGCTCGTGCTGCGCTAGGCCCCGGCGCCGTACCAGCGCAGAGCGGCGCGCTCCATCTCCTGCACGAAAGCGTCCTTGCCGTCGACGTAGCTGTCCCAGGTGGCGCCCGGCGCGGCGGCAAGCGTGGCCTTGAGATCCGAGTAGGCCCGGGCCGCTTCCGGGTGGCGGCGCAGATAATCGCGAAAGGCGATGTGGCGCTGGGCGCCTGCAGAGCCGTCGACGAAGACGTGCAGGTGGTGCGTGCGCCGGCCGTCCTGCGCGCGTTTTCGGAAGTAGCGGCGCTCCGCAATTCCATAGGGACCCATCGCCTCGTAGCCCAGGCGCTGAAACTCCGCGGTTCGGGTATCGACCGCGGGCAAGGTGCGCACGAGGCCGAGCATGTCGACGATCGGCTTGGCGACGCATCCCGGAACGGCGGTGCTGCCGATGTGATGAAGGGCGATCTCGCCCGGCATCAGTGCAGAGATACGCGCGGCCTCCCGGGCAAAGGCATCGGGCCATTCGGCGCCGTCCGCCGGTATCTGAACGAGGGCCGGTGCGCCGGTCATGGCCGGATTGCCGGGGCGGGCAAGCCGCCGGCTAGTCCTTCAGCGGGTAGCGGTCGGGTTCCTCGAACACATCGAGGAGGAGCGATCCGCCCGGAACCCGGACCGCGTGCACGGTGCCGGCGGGAATGTCGTAGGTGTCGCCCGGGCCGTAGACCGTGGCCCGCCCGTCGATCGTCAGCTCCACCTGGCCTTCGATGACGGTGCCCCATTGCGCGCCGTGCGCGTGCGGCGGAAGCTCGACGTCTTCCTTGATCTTGAAGAACACCGCCAGGCCGTGCTCGGTGCGCATCGCGCGGGTTTCGACCTTGCTTTCCGGGAACGGCAGATCGAGCGCGGGAAATCCTTCGATGAACTGGGCGAGCGGCACGGTCGGCGGGTCCTACTTGTTGATCTTGTCGAGCTTGGCCTGCAACGAGGCGAGCTGGGACTTGATCTCGTCAAGCTCTCCCGCCGCCTCGTCGGACTTCGGGTCCGGCCCTTTCCAGATCCCGACGCCGCCCATGCCGCCGGTCATCGCCTTGATGAACGCCTCCTGCTGCGCCTTCATGGCGTCGTAGCCGGGCATCGCGGCCATCGGGTTCATCTTTTCCATGTTCTGCATCATCTTAGACTGGCCGTCGCGCAGCATCTCGAACGACATGGCCAGAAACTGCGGCACGACCGAATGCGCCGCGCCCGTATAGGAGCGCACCAGATCGGTCAGCACGTTGATCGGCAGGACGTTCTCGCCCTTGCTTTCGTGCTCGGCGATGATCTGCAGAAGATACTGGCGGGTCAGGTCGTCGCCGGATTTCAGATCGATGATCTGCACCTCCCGCCCCGATCGGATGAAACCGGCGATATCCTCCAGCGTGACGTAGTCGGACGTCTCGGTGTTGTAGAGGCGGCGGCTCGCATAGCGTTTGATCAGAAGGGGGGCGGTGTCTTCGGCCACGGGCTGCCCTTTCATTTTGCAGTGCAGCAAAGCGTAAGGGACGCTTGTGCAAAAAGAAAGGGCAGTGTGTGGTCTTCGCCGGGTCCGGGCCGGGACGCACCTCGTGGGCCTTGCGGCCCACTGCGGCCCGCCCATCCCGGGATCCCATGGGGCGCCGCTCTGGCGGCCGGCCGGCCTTCCGATGCTGGGACGTCGCGCTGCTTCGGGGCGCCGTGCCGCAGGGCTCTCACGCAGTGTCTGGCACGTTTCAGGTGGGTTTGACGTCGGTCTGCCGGAGGCGCGTTTCGGGCACTGCGCCGGGCGGCGCGTGGACACCCCGCGCGACCTCGGGGTTGCTGTCGGGATCGAGCGCGCCGGTGCGGCCGAAGCTGACGCTGAAGGCCGGTGTCTTGTGGACCAGCCAGTAAGCGATGCTGGCGGTGACGACGAGCGCGGCGAGCCCGAAAAGCTCGAGCGGTTCGGTGGTTTCCATGTCGAGGATGATGACCTTGCGCGCCACGGCCATCAGTGCGGTGGCGATGACGATCTTCACGTGGATGACGTCTTCGCGCAGGTAGATGGTGATATTGATGAAAATCTCGATGGCGATCAGCACGGCCATGAAGGCGCCGAAGGTCGCCAGGATATCCGGGATCGTCAGGATGAAGGTCGGCGGTTCGACGACGCGCTGATAGAGCGTCCAGGCGACATCCATCACGCCCATGATGATGACGGCGACCATCATGATCGCCATGAGCCGGACGGCCCAGTAGATCACGTGCTGAAGTGCAACGATGAGCGGCTCTTTATGCGGCCCCTGGTCATGCATGGATCGTCTCCCGATGGCGTCCCCAGATGTCATGCGGGCGGTCTTCCGGTACTGTCGGACCGCCGCCCGCCGTCACCTTAGCCACGGCGAATTTCTTGGGCAGGTGCGGTCTCGCCGCATGCGGGATGCTCGGGCGGAAACGAAAAGGACGGGCCCCGAAACGGGACCCGTCCGATCAATCCGCACCGGCTAGGGAGGAGGAGGGCCGGTGCGAAAAGGTGTGCGCAGCAGCCTTACTTGGCGGCGGCGGCTTTCTTGGCGGCCGTGGTCACCTCGGCGGTGGCCTTCTTGACTGCGGCGGAGGCGTCTTCGGAGAAGTCCTTGCCGGCGGCCAGCATCAGCTCGACGGTTTCCATCTGCACTTTCTTTGCAACTTCGGCGAAGGCGGCCATCGTCTCGGCGACCATCTCGGCCTGTGCGGAGGCGTAGTCGGTCATGGCCTTCGTGTAGTCGGTCGGCTCGTCCTTGAGCTTGGTGACTTCGCTCATCTTGGCGATCGACTCTTTCGTCCACTTGGCGGAAATCTCGGTGGATTTCTCAGCGGCTTCGAGAGCGACTTTCGACATCTTCTCGCCCAGGGCGGCTTGCGTCTTGAACGCGTCCTGCATGGCGGTCGCATCCATCGGGAATGCGGCCATCATGTCCTGCATCATCTTCGTCACGTCGTTGGGGTTGGTCATGGTATCTCTCCTAAGTGTAAGCCCATGAGCCGGTCGTTCCGTTCTGGGCGCCCCGTATCTTGCCGTTGCAGCATTCTGATACATGCTGCAGTGCGGCATTGCAAGTCTTTTTTCTGCACTGCAGCATTTCTGGCCGGCGGAGACTCGCCGGGGGTGGGAGGCCACCACCCCAGTGCGAATGCCAGGCCCATGCGTGGGCACGCTGATCCGCAACGCTTTGTTTGGAAATGAAAAATGTCATAGCGGAAGGCGCGATGCCGCGACTGCAACGCTCCCGCGGCGGAACAAGCGCTGGCTTCGCGTTACATTCTCTTTACCTGAGTGAAACAATCATGAAATGATCCGGCATTACCGTTTCTTCGCACATACTCAACAGGAAGGTCACGACAATGAATGCCATGAGACTGCTTCTTGCCACAGCCCTGACGGGCTCGCTCGCCTTTCCCGCCGTCGCCCAGGATCAAGGGGCGAAGAACGTGATCCTGATGGTGTCGGATGGAATCGGGTTCAACGGATGGCTGGCCGCAGATTACTATCAGGGCATTGCCGGCGAACAATCCTATCAGGTGGCGCGGCCGGACGGGACGATCCCCGTGGTCTATGGCCTCGATCACCATGCGCTCAACCTGATCGACGGAATCGGCCGGCTGCTTCCGAGCGCGGAAGATGTGCGCCTGGCCGCCGGCGCCGTGTCCCAGGGCTACGATCCGACGACGCGCTGGAATCGGTTTGAGAACACGATGCGCAACGACTTTCCGCCCGTGGGCGAGCGCTACACCTCCTACACCGACAGCGCCGCCGCCGGAACCGCGCTGATGGCCGGGCGCAAGACGTCCAATGGGCGGGTCAACCAGGACTGGACCGGAGAAGAGAACTTCAGGACCATTGCTCAGATCGCGATGGACCAGGGCAAGGCCGCGGGTTCGGTCGCATCCGTGATGGTGTCGCACGCCACCCCGGCGGCGGTGATTGCCCACAACGTGTCGCGCAACAATTACGTAGACATCTTCAACGAGATGGTGGCGAGCGACCTCGACGTCATCATGGGCGCCGGACATCCGCTGTTCGACAATAGCGGCAACGCCGTCGAGCCCGCGGACGAGGATGCCTACCGGTTCGTCGGAGGATCGGAGACGTTGACGGCCCTGACCAGCGAAGAGGGCCTGAACGGCTTCACCTTCGTCGATGCAAGGGCGGACTTCGAGGCCCTGGCCTCGGGCGAGAACCTGCCGGAACGTGTCGTCGGGATCGCCCAGGCCGGCTCCACCCTGCAGGCCAGCCGCGAGGGATTGCCGGAGGCCGATACACCGTCCGGCATGGCCTACAATCCCATCGTCCCCGACCTGGCGACCATGAGCCTCGGCGCACTCAACGTGCTCAACCAGGATGAGGACGGGTTCTTCGTGATGATCGAAGGCGGCGCGGTCGACTGGATGGGCCATTCCAACGACATGCCGCGGTTTATCGAGGAACAGATCGACTTCAACCTCGCCGTGGATGCCGTCATCGAATGGGTGGAAGAGAACTCAAGCTGGGAGGAGACGCTGCTGATCGTGACGTCGGATCACGAATGCGGCGGGATCTGGGGTGAGGGCACCTGGACGAACGGCGTCGGCGGGCCGGTCGCGGCCGATCGCAGCGACGAGGCGCTGCTGGCCGCCCGCTTCGACCCGACGGAAGACGTGTTCAACGAGTATCTCGCGGTTCAGGATCGGGGTACCGGGAACATGCCGGGCTACCAGTTCTCCTCGCGCAACCACACCAACGAGCTTGTCCCTCTCTGGGCCATGGGGCCGGGCTCCGAGCTCTTTGCACAGTTCAAGCAGACGGACTTGCAGGCTGCGGAACTCTGGGGCGACGTGTACGAGTGGGACGGCAACTACGTCGACAACACCGTCGTGTTCCACGTCATGAACGAGGCGCTGGAAGCTGGCGCAGCGGCCGTCGCCACGCAGTAACCGGGGATCGTCCCGGGCCGGTGCCGCCGATCGGGGCGCCACCGGCATCCCGACTAACAAGAAGGGCCCCGTGAGTGCGGGGCCCTTCTTGCGTTGCGACAGATGGCACGATGTGGCGCACGCGCCAACGCCGCCTCAGCTCTCCTCGTCCGCGAGCACATAGGTGCCCGGGGCATCGCACAGGGCCGGGTGGCTGGCATCGCCGGGCTGGCGCGCGGCAACCTTCGCGCCCGACTTCGTCTTCAGCCAGTCGTGCCAGCGCGGCCACCACGACCCTTCGTGGAAATCGGCGGTGTCTTTCCACTCCTCCGGGGACAGCGAGAGATCCTCGTTGGTGTAGTGGCCATACTTCTTCTTGGAGGGCGGGTTCACAATACCGGCGATATGGCCCGATTCCGACAGGATGAACGTCTTGTTCCGGGCGCCCATCTTCTGGACTCCGCGGTATGACGAGCGCCATGCCGCGATATGGTCCGTCTCGCAGGCGATGGCGCAGACCGGCACGTCGACGTCCTTCAAGTTGGCGATGGTGCCGCACAGCGGGAAGGTGCCGCGGGCCAGCTGGTCGCCCTGGCACAGCCTGCGCAGGTAGTCGACCGACATCTTCGCCGGCAGATTGGTGCCGTCTCCGTTCCAGTAGAGCAGATCGAAGGCGGGCGGGGCCTCTCCCATCATGTAGGACTTGATGGCAGGCCCGTAGATCAGGTCGTTCGAGCGCAGGAACGAGAACGTGGCCGACATGTAGAACTTGTCGAGCACGCCGTTGCGGGCGACTTCGTCCTCGATGGCATCGACGAAGTCGTCCTCCAGAAACACACCCACCTCCCCCTGATCGGAGAAGTCCGTCAGCGTCGTGAAGAAGGTGGCCGAGCGCACCGAGGCGTCGCCGCGCTGCTTGAGGATCGAGAGGGTGGCGCTGAGCGTCGTTCCTGCGATGCAATAGCCCACGGCGTTGACCTTGTCCTCGCCGGTGATCTTCTTCACTTCGTCGATGGCGGCCAGATAGCCTTCTTCGACGTAGTCCTCCAACCCGGTGTCGCGATAGGATGGATCGGGGTTGACCCAGCTGACCACGAAGAGCGTGTAGCCCTGATCGACGACCCATTTGATGAGGGAGTTCTTGGCCTTCAGATCGAGAATGTAGAACTTGTTGATCCAAGGCGGAAAGATCACCAGCGGTGTCTTGTACACCTTTTCCGTCGTCGGCGCGTACTGGATCAGCTCCAGCATGCGGTTGCGGAACACCACCTTTCCCGGCGTGGTCGCCAGGTTTTCGCCCACCTTGAAGGCGTTCTGATCGGCGAGCGTCACGACGAGATCGCCGTCATTGGCCTCCAGATCGCGCACCAGATTCTCCAGGCCTGCGACCAGGGACTCGCCATCGGTTTCGACGGCGCGCGCCAGGGCGTCGGGATTGGTGCCAAGGAAGTTGGCCGGGCTGAACATGTCCACGATCTGGCGGGAGAAGTAGCGCAGGCGCTGCTTATCCTTGGGGCTGAGATGGTCGATATCCTCGACCGCCTGGGTCACCGCCTCCGATGACAGCAGATACTGCTGCTTGATCCAGTTGAAGTAGGGATGGGTCTGCCAGAGCTCGTTGGCGAAGCGCCGGTCGGCGGGCGTGGGATCTTCCGGCGCGGCCAGTTTCCCCGACGCAAGGACCTGCTGCGCGTCGACGTAATGCTTCAGGGTCTTCCCCCAATAGCTGATCTGATGCTCAAGAATCTTCGAGGGGTTGGACATCATCTCGGCCATGTAGGCCGAGGCGGCCTTGACGAAGAGATCCTGCCCGGGGCCCTGGAGACCGGGGTCGATGTTGCGTTTTTGGGACAAGGCCGACACGAGCCGTTGGGACAACTCTTCGACGCGGCCGATGTTTTCGTTGAGTTTGGCGAGGTCTCCGGTGGCGGGCTTTTGGTCGCCCTCTGTGTCCATTGCCATCGTGTGCTCTCCCCCCTACGGTGCCGCCCTGACTACGTCGCGCGCTCCGGCGGAGCAAAGCGACGAATTGTTCCGGGCGGCCTGCCCGGAGAAAGGCCCGACATGAAGTATATGATGACGTACGATTATATGGAATCGCTCCGCATCACCAATGAGTGGCTCGGATCGACGGCCAAAGCTGCGTTTTCATTTCCCGCCTTCGGGCTCGCCGCGAACCCGATGGTGCAGTGGACGGCCGCCTGGGGTGAAGTGACGGAAAGAAGTTTCGCCCGGATGGTGGCGAAGCCGGACTGGAACATCTCTTCGGTGGTCGGCGAAGACGGGCGCGATCATCTAGTCAATATCGAAAGCGTTCTGAAGAGGCCCTTCGGCGATCTGGTGCATTTCAGCGTGCAGGGCCGCCGCGAGATGGCGCGCAAGGTGCTGCTCGTCGCGCCGATGTCGGGCCATTACGCCACGCTTCTGCGGTCGACCGTGGTGTCGCTCTTGCCCGATTGCGAGGTCTATATCACCGACTGGCACAACGCGCGGGACATCCCCGTTTCGGTCGGCAAGTTCGATGTCGAGGATTACACGCTCTATCTGGTGGAGTTCATGCGCCACCTCGGCCCCGACACCCATGTGATCGCCGTCTGCCAGCCGGCGCCGCTGGCGCTGGCGGCGACGGCCTATCTCGCCGAGGAAGATCCCTCGGCCCAGCCCAACACCCTGACGCTGATCGGCGGCCCGATCGACCCGGACGCCTCGCCGACGGAGGTGACGGATTTCGGCCGCCGGGTGACGATGGGCCAGCTCGAACGGCACGTTCTCCAGCGGGTCGGCTTCAAGTACCAGGGGGCGGGGCGGATGGTGTATCCTGGCTTGCAGCAATTGGCGTCCTTCATGGCGATGAATGCCGAGACGCATGCGACGGCCTTCAAGGACCAGATCCTGCGCGTGGCGAAGGGAGAGGCGTCCGACCACGACCGCCACAACCGGTTCTACGACGAGTATCTGGCCGTCATGGACATGACGGCGGAGTTCTACCTGTCGACCGTCGAGCGCATCTTCAAGGATCGCGAGATTGCCCAGAACGCCTTTACGGTCGAGGGCAAGCGCGTCGATATCTCGAAGATCACCGATGTGGCGGTCAAGACCGTGGAAGGGGCGAACGACGATATCTCGGCGCCCGGACAATGCGTTGCCGCGCTCGACTTGCTCACCGGCTTGTCGAAGGACAAGAAGGCCAGCCATCTCGAACCGGGAGCCGGGCATTACGGCATCTTCGCGGGCAAGTCCTGGCGGAACAACATCCGGCCGCTCGTGCTTGATTTCATCGATGCGAATATGAGCCACGAGCGGCGGCGCCTGTTGAAGACGGCGTGATCCGCGCCGGCGGTGCGCCCATGGCACGGCCGGGCCGCCCCCGGACAACGCCCGCCCGCCCACCCCGTTGCCCGGGGGCGGCCCTTGCGCGGTGGCCCGGACCCTGAGAGCGGGGAGTTATATGCCTGACCAATCGGGACGGATCTCACTGTGGGGGATCGAGGTGTTCCTGGCTTGTGCCGACGAAGGCTCGGTATCGGCGGCGGCGCGCCGCCTGGGCGCCTCGGTCTCCGCCGTCTCGCAGCAACTGACCAATCTGGAAGCGGCGCTAGGCGCCGAACTGCTCGACCGCGGGCATCGCCCGGCGCGGCTGACCCCGGCTGGCGAGACGTTCCGCCGGCGCGCGGCGCTGATCGCGCGGGAGGCCGCGGAAGCGCGGGCGGAACTGGCCTCGCCGGATCTGTCGGCCCTCACGCGGTTGCGTCTCGGCATGATCGAGGATTTCGACGCCGACGTGACGCCCCGGCTTCTGTCTGACATGGCGGGCGATCTGCGGCGCTGCCAGTTCCTTCTGGAAACCGGCGCGTCGCACCGGCTCTACGATTTGCTCGAGACCCGACGGCTCGACGTAATTGTTGCCGCCGAGACGGACGAACCCGTTGCGGACTGGATGGAAGTGCATCCGCTGATGGAGGAGCCGTTCGTCGCGGCGGTGCCCAAGGGCACGCCCGCGCAGGCCAATCTGCAGGACATGCCGCTGATCCACTACACCCAGAGGCATGTCATGGGCCGGAAGATCGCCGCCCATCTCGACCGGCAGAACTGGGCCGTCACCCCGCGCTTCGAACTCGACAGCTATCATGCGATTCTGGCGATGGTGGCGGCCGATACCGGTTGGACGATCCTGACCCCGCTCGGCTATCTGCGCGCGCATCGGTTCCGGGAGGAGGTGGAGCTTCGCCCGCTGCCGTGTGCGCCGCTGTCGCGCCGCATCTGCCTGACGGCGCGCAAGGGGATCCTGCGCGAGATGCCCGCGCAACTCGCCGGCCGGCTGAAGCGCCTCGTTGCCGATATCACGGTGGATGCGACGACGGAGCGCCTGCCCTGGCTCAAAGGCGATCTTCGTGTCCTCTAGCTGCGGGCGCCGCCAGATCCGAGCCACACTAGGTGCGCGCGCAGGCGCGTTCGGGCCCCCCGGCTAGGTGCCGTAAGCGCGCCGGTCGGCCGCTGTTCGCGCGGCAGCCCCGGTCAGTGCGGTGGCGATATAGTCGAGCTCCGCCCGGGTGAGACGCGCCGGCAACCGCACGTCACAGGCGCGCATGAGCATGGCGCGGGTCTGCGGCAGGTCGGGCGTGGCGCCGGGCAGAAACTCCCAGTTCCAAAAGGCGCGGGCATTGTCGGGGGAGCGCCCGAAGACCTGCACCTTGATCCCGCTCTCGGCCGCGTGGGCCGTGAACGCGTCGACTTCGCTGTCGCTCATCCCGACAAGGTTGAACTGAATGGAATCCGGGGCGCGCGCCTCGGGTGGCAGCGCGGCGGGCACGTCGAGCCAGGGCGAGACGTTGAGCTGCGCAGCGACGTGATCGTGCCCGGCGCGCCCGTCGCGGACACGACGCGCGATCTCCGGGATCTGGGCGCGGATCAGAACGGCGGACAGGTTGCTGAGCCGCGTGTTGTAGAGCGGCAGTTGGTTCTGCCATCGCGCGAAGGCGGCCTCCAGCGCCCCGTCGTGCTTCTTCCAGGCATGCTCATAGGCGCCGGACATGATCACCGCGCGGGCGATCAGATCATCATCGTCGGTGACGAGGATACCGCCCTCGCCCGCGTTCAGAAGCTTGTAGGACTGGAACGAGAAGCAGCCGATCCGCCCGAAGGTGCCGATGTTCCGCCCGTGCCAAGTGGTGCCGAGCGAGTGGGCGGCGTCCTCGATCACCGGCAGGCCACGGGCGCCGGCGAGCGAGAGAATGGCGTCCATGTCCGAGGTGTGGCCGCGCATGTGGCTGATCAGAACCGCGTCGGCTCCGTCGAGCTTGGCCTCGAAGTCGGACAGGTCGATCCGGTAGTTCTGCCCGACCTCGACCAACACGGGGGTGCAGTCGGCGTGAATCACGGCCGAGGGGACGGCGGCAAAGGTGAATGCCGGGATCAGGACGCGCGCGCCGCGGGGAAGATCGAGGGCCTTCAGCGAAAGAAACAGCGCCGCGGAGCACGACGACACCGCAAGGGCGTATTTTGCGCCGAGATGCGCGGCGAACTCCCGCTCCAGAAGGGTGACCGGCGCGTTCGCGGGCGCTGTGTAGCGAAAAAGGTCGCCACTGGACAGAAGGCGCTCGACCTCCGCGCGCGCCGCCTCCGGGATGGGTTCGGCATCATAGACATTGGGGGCTTGGGTCTTGGGGGCGGACGACATTGCGGGCCTCTCCTCAGCGGCACTTTCGGGAAGCCCGTAACATGCTTTCGGATTTTCCGGTAGTCTTAGTTTTGCGATGGCGCGCGCCGCCGCATTCCTGCCGAAAGACGCGCAGAGGACCGCTCAGGGCGCACCGATTTGGGCCAGACGCTGCGCGATCTCGTCCGCGGCACGCTCAAGTCCTGCGGCGTCGAGCGATAACGGGAGCTCCTCGTGGGGCGGCGCTTGGCGTTTGTTGGAATAGCGCTTGTCGTAGTGGCGTTCGATCAGGTCCGCCACCAGGGGCGCGAAGTCGCCGGCATCGGCCAGGGCATGCCAGGCGGTGATGCGCGCGTGCCCCTGAATCGGCGCCAGGAGCGCAAGGCGCTCCTTGAAGAGGGGCAGATCGGCGAACAGGTCGGCATAGGTTTTGCACAGATACGCCACGCGCTCACTGGCCGGCGCGACCAGGCGCAGCCGGGGCGCCGCCCGCATCGGCTTCCAGAGCGATGGCGGCACGAGCAGGTCGCCGACCTTGCTGCTCTCGGCTTCGACGAGCACCGGGCGGGCAGGATCGAACGCGGCCAGGGCCGCGGAGATCCGCGTCTCGAACATCTTTTGCGACGGCTGACCGCCGGGGCGCAGGCCCAGTACCGAGCCGCGGTGATTGGCGAGGCCCTCGAGGTCGAGCACCTGCGCGCCCCTCTGCGCGACGCGGGCCAGCAGCTCCGTCTTGGCAGTGCCGGTATTGCCGTCGAGCAACAGCAGGCAATGCGGCAGCGGCGCATCGTAGAGATGGCGCACGACGGCGCGGCGGTAGCTTTGATATCCGCCGACGAGCTTCTCGGCACGCCAGCCCACCTCGCGCAGCCACAGCGTGAAGGCGCCGGAGCGCTGCCCGCCCCGCCAGCAATAAACGAGCGGCTTCCACCCGCCTTCCATCTCGGCGAGCGGCCCCTCCAAATGGCAGGCGATGCTGCGCGCCACGAGCGCGCCGCCGATCTTGCGCGCCTTGAACGGGCTCTCCTGGGTGTAGATCGTGCCGACGCGGGCGCGCTCGTCGTCGGACAGGACCGGCAGGTTGATCGCGCCGGGGATGTGATCCTCGGCGAACTCCGCCGGGGACCTTGTGTCGATCAGTGTGTCGAAGGGAAGATCCGCGAGGTCGGAGAGCGGCGGCAGCGGAAACGTCATGGGCGCCTCTTAGCGCGTCAGGACGGCCGGGGCAAAACCCTCAGAGAAAGCGCGCCAGAACCCACCCGATCAGGCCGAGCTGCACGAAGTTGATCGCGACCGAAAGACCATGCAGCGCCGCGAAGCGGCTCTTTGCGACGCGTTCGCCAGCGAGCTGGGCGTCGCGCGCCGTATTGATCATCGGCATCAGCACCTGACGCGCGGCAACCCCCAGCGCCGCGACCCAGCCCATCAGGGCAACGCCGCGCGGATCGACGGCGAACAGGGCGAACCCGGCCACGACGGCGCCAAGAATGACGAAGGTGTAGTAATGGGGAAACGCGGCGCGGATCAGCGGCCCGGCCGTTTCCGGCGCAAGCTCGCGGAAGAGGAACGGCGCGAACCCAAAGGAATACAGCACCATGCCCCCGAACAGGGTCGCCGTCAGCAAAAGCGCGAGTAGATCCATCGGCGTTGCCCCCCCGTGGCCCCCCTGTGGCCCCCCTTGTGTGCCTCCGGGCGAGGTAGGGCGGATGACGGGGATGTCATCGACGCGCTGCGACGGAGCCTCGCGGCTCGCGTGCGTTGGGGTGCTGCGCCAGCCTAGAGCGCGGCCGCCGTGACCTCGACCTCCACCAGGAACTCCGGGCGGGTGAAGCCCGTCACGATCACCAAGGTCGATGCGGGCAGCGCGTCTTCGCTGCGCTGCGCCAGCCAGCGATCCCGCGCGGCCATATAGCCGGGCAGATGCTCCCGCGCGGTAACGAACGCATTGATCCGGACGACATCCGCCGCGGTCATGCCCGCTTCGGCGAGTACAGCGGCGCAATTGGCAAAACAGAGATCCGCCTGCGCCTCGGCGCCGTCGGGCACGGTCTCGTTCGCTGCGATGCCCAACTGGCCGGAGGCCAGAACGAGGCGGTACGCGGCCGGAACCTCGACACCGTGGGCGTAGCGGGCGAAGGGCGGGCGAATCGTCGTGGGGCGAAGCATTCTCTGCGACATGGGTCTCTCCGCTTCTTCAGATCTTCCGATTTCCGCGCTGTTGGCCGAAGGCCGGGCCCGTGGCAAGCCTTCGTGAACTCTGCCCGCTTTTTGGGCGATGGGTGCGGATTTTGCTGGCACCTCACGCAATCGCGCATAAGCTCCAGCGCTAAGCCGACGTCCGGCCCTGCGCCTCGGCGTGCTGCGCCGATAAGCTGGCGCGCAACCACAAACGGGGAGATACCAATGAAACCGACCCTTACCGCTTGCGCCGCGGTTGCAACGCTTGCGGCCGCCACGGCGGCCCACGCGCAGGAGTTGACAGAGGTCAGCTTTGGAACGAACTGGCTGGCTCAGGCCGAACACGGCGGGTTCTACCAGTCCGTCGCCGACGGCACCTATGCCGAATGCGGGCTCGACGTCACCATCGTTCCCGGCGGCCCGCAGGTGAACAACCGGGCCCTGATGCTCGCCGGCCGGCTCGACTTCCACATGGGCGGCGACCTGCTGCAGGCCTTCAACGCGGTGAAGGAAGAGATTCCGGTCGTCTCCGTCGCCGCAACCTTCCAGAAGCACCCGCAAGTGATCCTGGCCCATCCCGGTGAGGCCGACAGCTGGGACGAGTTGAAGGACCTGACCCTGCTCATCGGCGACAACGGCTTTGCCTCCTACTACCAGTGGATGATCGCCGCCCATGGCTTCACCGCCGACCAGCGCGAGCCCTACACGTTCAACCCGGCGCCGTTCATCGCAGACAAGGGCAAGGGCATGCAGGGCTATCTGTCGTCGGAGCCCTATGCGGTTGAAAAGGAAGCCGGGTTCAAGCCCAACGTGTTCCTGATCGCCGATGCCGGGTATTCGACCTACGCCACGACGATCGAGACGATGCAGGCCACGATCGACGAGCGGCCCGAGGTTGTGGAGTGCTTCGTCGATGGCTCGATCAAGGGGTGGTACAACTACCTGCTCGGCGACAGTGCCGCGGCCGACGCCCTGATCCAGTCCGACAATCCGGACATGACGCAGGACAAGATCGAGTTCGCGAAGGCCTCGATGATGGACAACGGCATCGTCATGTCGGGCGACGCGGAGGAGCTGGGCATCGGCGCCATGACCGACGAAAAGATCAAGGACTTCTACGACAAGATGGTGGAAGCCGGTGTGATCGAAGCCGGGCTCGACTACACCAAGGCCTATACGCTCGACTTCACGAACAAGAAGGTCGGGATGGACCTTCATAACTGAGGCCGGGCGCTGCGGGCGGCCTCCGGGCGGCCCGCTCCCCCAAGCGGCGGCGGCGTGCATGCGCCGCCCGGTTGAGCGCGAACACGGAAGGCCCGCCATGCAGCCACATCCCGTTCCGGACGCCGTGCCCGCAGCTGCGGCGCGCACTCCTGTCCTGACCATGTCGGCGGTCGACAAGGTGTTCGGCGGCGACGTCGTCGCCCTGCGCGGCATGCAGCTCGACGTGCGCGACGGCGAATTCATCTCGCTGCTCGGGCCGTCGGGATGCGGCAAGTCCACCGCGCTGCGCCTGATCGCGGGATTAATGCAGCCCACGGCCGGGCGGATCGAGTGGCAGGGCGCGCGCGAGAAGGGCGACCTTGGCGTCGTCTTTCAGGAACCGACCCTGATGCCATGGGCGACGGTGG
This sequence comes from Pseudomonadota bacterium, assembly GCA_038757905.1. GTDB lineage: Bacteria > Pseudomonadota > Alphaproteobacteria > Rhodobacterales > Rhodobacteraceae > HLUCCA09. The sequence continues at coordinate 57,198 of JBCDGG010000006.1, forward strand.
GTCAGAACGTCTCGTTGCCGTTCCGGCTGCGCGGAAAATCCTCCTTCGCCGTCCGGGACGAGGTGAAGGAGGTGCTGGACCTCGTCGGCCTGGGCAAGTTCGTGAACGCCTATCCGCGCGAGCTGTCGGGCGGCATGAAGATGCGCGTCTCCATCGCGCGGGCCATGGTGACGCATCCGCGGCTCATCCTGATGGATGAACCCTTCGCCGCGCTCGATGAGATAACCCGGTTCAAGCTGAACAACGATCTGCTCAGACTAAAGGAGAAGATCGGGTGCACGGTGATCTTCGTGACCCATTCGGTGTTCGAATCCGTCTTCCTGTCGGACCGCATCATCGTGATGGCCGCGCGGCCCGGCCGGGTGATCCGGGAGCTGTCGGTCGACGAGCCCTATCCGCGCTCCGAGGCGTTCCGCACTTCGGCCGATTACGCCGCTTATTGCCGCGCGACCTCCGATGCGCTGCACGACGCGATGGGGGATGCGGCATGAACTTCGGGCGCGCGCTTGGGCCGGATACGTCGGGCGGGGCGGCACCGTTCTATGCCTCCGGCGGGGATATTTCTGGCAAGATGAAGGGGCGGCTCGGCGCATTGACCGGGCTTTGCGCGGCTTCGGGCGGCGGGCCTGATGGGCGCTCGCCTGGGGGCGCGCCGGACAGTCCCGGAGCGCCGGCGGGACGACGGGAGGGTGCGGCATGAGCATTGCGGATGGGGGCCAGCGCGTTGCGGCGGCCGCGCCTCAGCTGGACGAGGAAGAGTTCAAGCGCGCCCGCGCCCGGAGGATCAACGCGATCGCCAAATGGACGCTTCCGGTGGTGGTGATGCTGGCGGCGCTGTGGCTCTGGGACCGCGTTGTCGTCTGGAACGAGATCCCGCATTACATCCTGCCGGGCCCGGATCGTGTCTGGGGGTCGTTGGTCAACGATTTCTGGATGCTGATGGATGCCGCCTGGCTGACCGGGCGCATCACGCTGATGGCGCTGGTTCTGGCGGTGATCGGCGGGGCAGGGCTCGCGATCCTGTTCAACCAGTCCAAGATGCTGGAGATGTCGTTCTACCCTTATGCGGTGATCCTTCAGGTCACGCCGGTGGTGGCCATCGCGCCGCTCATCTTCATCTATGTCGACAGCAAGATCGCGGGCATGTTGCTCTGTGCCTGGATCGTCGCGTTCTTTCCGGTTCTGTCGTCGACCACGCTGGGGCTGAACTCCGTCGATCACAATCTGCGCGATCTCTTCCAGATCTACGGGGCCAGCCGCTGGCAGAAGCTGACCATGCTGCAACTGCCCTCCGCCCTGCCCTACTTCCTCGGCGGGCTGAAGATCGCCGGGGGCCTGTCCCTCATCGGGGCGGTGGTGGCGGAACTGGTGGCCGGGACGGGGGGGATCGGCTCCGGCCTGGCGTTTCGGATCCAGGAGGCGGGCTACCGGTTGAACATCGCGCGGATGTTTGCCGCGCTGTCCCTCGTGGCGGCGATGGGCGTGTTCATCTTTGCCGTGCTGTCGCTCTTTTCGCATGTGATGCTGCGCAAGTGGCACGAGAGCGCGGTGCGGAGAGAGACGTGAGGGCGTTTCGCGATCTGCCCGCCGGGCCGCTCCGGCTGACGAACGCCACGGTGCCGTCATGCCTGCTGGGCGAGAGCGGCGATCTGAGCCGCGTGTCGCTGTCCCTCGCCGGGGGGCGGATCGCCGAGAGCGGGGGGCGGGAGGTCGATCTCGGCGGGGCCATGGTGTTTCCGGCCTTCGTCGACATGCACACCCATCTCGACAAGGGCCACATCTGGGCGCGCGCGCCCAATCCCGACGGCACTTTCATGGGAGCGCTGAACACGGTGCGGGCCGACACCGTCGCGCATTGGTCGGCCGCGGATGTGCGGCAGCGGGCGGACTTCTCGCTGCGCTGCGCCTATGCCCACGGCACGCGTGCGATCCGCACCCATCTCGATTCCCGCCCGCCGCAGGACGATATCTCCTGGCCCGTGTTTCGGGATCTGCGCAACGCCTGGGCCGGGCGCATCGACCTGCAGGCGGTGTGCCTTGTCGGGATCGAGGACCTTTCGGAGGACGGGGCCTTTGCGCACACGGCGGATCTTGTGGCGGCTTCGGGCGGCGTTCTGGGGATGGTGACCTATCCGGTTCCCGGGCTGCGCAACGCGCTGCGGGCTTTCTTCCGGATGGCCGAGGCGCGCGGGCTGGCGGCGGATTTCCATGTCGACGAGACACTCGACCCCGGGTCCGAGACGCTGCGCGCAGTCGCGGAGATTGCTCTGGAGGTGGGGTTCTCCGCACCGGTGGTCGTCGGGCATTGCTGTTCCCTGGCGGCCCAGGACGAGGCGCGCGCGTTCGAGACGCTCGATCTCGTCGCGCGTGCCGGGATGCATGTGGTGTCCCTGCCGATGTGCAACCTTTACCTGCAGGACCGCCATGCCGGTCGGACGCCGCGGGCCCGCGGAATCACGCTCGTCCATGAGATGCGCGCCCGCGGGATCCCGGTCAGCTTCGCCTCGGACAACACGCGCGATCCTTTCTATGCCTATGGCGATCTAGACATGCTGGAGGTGATGCGGGAAGCGACGCGGATCGGACATCTCGACCACAGCCGGGCGGATTGGGTCGACGCGTTCCTGACGCAGCCGGCCCGCGCATGTGGCTTCGCCGCGCCCTCGCTCGCCCCCGGTGCGCCCGCCGATCTGATGATCTTTCGCGCCCGCTCCTGGACGGAGCTCTTCGCCCGGCCCCAGGCCGACCGTATCGTTCTGCGCGAGGGCGTCGCGATCGACAGGACCTTGCCGGATTATGCCGAGCTCGACGACCTGATGACAAAACCAACCCCCATTGCGGAGCCCGCCCAATGAGCGCCGACATCGCCGCCGCCAAAGCTGCCCTTGCGCATCTGGAGCTGGATGAGAATCCGAGTTCGCTCAAAGCGAAGAGCCGGGACTTCTTCTGGTACTCGCCGGTGCTGAAGACCCGGCTCGACCATGTTCTGGCAGACTTCGCCGTCGCGCCGAAGTCGGAAGCCGAGGTGATCGAGGTTCTCAGAACCTGCTACCGCTCTAACGTGCCGGTGACGACACGGGGGGCGGGAACCGGAAACTACGGCCAGGCGATGCCGTTGGCCGGCGGCTGCGTGATGCATCTGAAGAACCTCGACAAGGTGAAAGAGGTCGCGCCCGGGCGCGTCGTGACGGAGCCGGGCGTGTTGCTGAAGGATCTCGACGCGCGGTGCATCGCCGAGACCGGGCAGGAGCTTCGGATGTTCTCCTCCACCTGGGCGACGGCGACGATCGGCGGGTTCATAGCCGGTGGATCGGGCGGGGTCGGCTCCTGCACCTGGGGCTCGCTTCGGGATCTGGGCAATATCATCCGGCTGCGCGTGGTGACGATGGAGGAAGAACCCCGGGTCCTGGAGTTCACCGGCGAAGAGCTGGCCCGCGTCAGCCACGCCTACGGAACCAATGGCATCATCACGGAGATCGAGATGCCGCTCGCACCCGCCTATCCCTGGACAGGGCTCTTTCTCGCCTTCGATGACTTCGCGGATGCCGCGCAGTTTGCGCTCGATGTGTCGAACGAAGACGGCATCCTGATCAAGCTCGCCACGGTCTTCGAAGCACCCGTGGCGCATGACTACTTCCAACGCGTGAAACCGCATGTGGAGGAAGGCACGCATGTCGTCGCGCTGATGGTGGCGCCGCATGCGATGGACGGGTTTCTGACGTTTCTGGGCCGGCGCCCGGCGGCCCGGCTGATCTACCGCTCCGATGACGAAACCGGGTGGTCGCGCTCCCCCGGCCCCGTGTTCGAATACGGGTGGAACCATACGACCCTGCGCGCCCTCAAGGTCGACCCCACCATCACCTATCTTCAGGTGCGCTATGGCTTCCCGAACCACATGGACCTCGTGCAGCAGATGCGCGCGGAGTTCTCCCCCGAACTGCTGCAGCATCTCGAGGTCATCCGAGAGGGCGGCCGATGCATCTTTGCCGGTCTGACGCTGGTCAAGTTCACCACCGAAGCGCGTTTGGACGAGATCGTGCGCCGGCATGAAGAGGCGGGCGCGATGATCTTCAACCCCCACCGCTACACGCTGGAGGAAGGCGGGCGGCAAACGGTCGACGACCGGCAGCTCGACTTCAAGCGAGAAGCCGATCCCAAAGGGCTGCTGAACCCGGGAAAGATGATCGCCTGGGACGATCCTAACTGGGGCTACGACCGGATGTATGCCTATCCGAAACTGCAGGCGGCGGAATGACCCACGCCATCGCGAAGGGGGGCTTGCCGCCCCCCACCCGCGCAGGCTGCGCGGGTCCCCCCCGCGAGTATTTGAGCCAAGATGATAGGAGAAGGGCGCCCCGGCCCCGAGGGGGTGGTCGCTCGGCGCTGCCCGAGGGAGCCGAGGCGCGGCGGGCCCGGTCCAGGCCGACCTGGCTACGGTCCATCACCTTGGGCGGTCATCGGCTCTCCAGCCTGTACCGCAGATCCGAGCCTCGCGCATTAACCTTAACAGAGGGTTACGCCCTGCCCATCATCTTTGCAGAAATACTCCCGCCGGAGGCAGCTCCGCTGGCCAGAAGAAGACACCGGGGTGTGGTGGAGGGATGACACGCGCCCTCGTCCTCTTCGCGCATCCTTGCCCGGAAAGCTTCTCGGCGGCTTTGCACGCGAAGGTCGTTTCAACCCTCGACGCGCGCGGATGGAGTGTGGACGATTGCGACTTGTACGCCGAAGACTTCGCGCCTGCGCTGACGGAAGCGGAGCGGCGAGGCTATCATGAGGTCGGTCTCAATCTGGCGCCGGTAGCAGGATATGTCGAACGGCTCCGGGCGGCCGACGCGCTCGTTTTGGTGTTTCCGGTCTGGAACTTCGGGTATCCGGCGATCCTGAAGGGGTTTCTGGACCGCGTGTTCCTTCCGGGCGTTTCGTTTCGTCTCGAGGATGGCTTCGTGAAGCCGAACCTGACGCATATCCGGCGGCTTGCCGCGGTCACGACCTATGGCGGCACGCGGCTACGGGCGCTGATGGTGGGCGATCCGCCCAGGCGCTGCGTGACGCGGGCAGTTTGGCACGTATGCCGCCCGCGCAAGATGCGGTATCTGGCGCTGTATGACATGAACCGGGCAAGCGATGCGAAACGGGCCGCCTTCCTTGACCGGGTCGGCAGAGAGATGGAGGCATTCTAGGCGATGCGCGTTTTGGTTCTGTATTGTCATCCGCGGGAGACGAGCTTCACCGCGGCGATACGTGACGTCGTCATAGCCCGGCTGGAAGCGGCGGGCGCGGAGATCCGGGTGATCGATCTCTACGACCGGGCGTTTCAGCCCGCCCTGACCGGCACCGAATGGGACGGTTATCTGGATGCGCCGCAGAACCGCGTTCCCGTCGCCGCCGACGTGGCGGATGTGGAATGGTGCGATACGCTGATCTTCGTCTATCCCACCTGGTGGTACGGGTTGCCGGCCATCCTCAAAGGGTGGCTGGACCGTGTCATGCTCCCCGAGGTGGCCTTCATGATGCCGCGCGCTGGGGAAACCGGCATTCGGCCGGCGCTGACGCATATCCGCCGTCTTGGCGTGTTCACGACCTGCGGGGCGAGCTGGTGGCTGACGCGCTATGTCGGGGCGCCGGGGCGGCGCACGCTTTTGCGCGGCCTCGGCCTGATCTGCGCCAAGCCGCTGCGGACGTCCTTCGCGGCGCATTACAACATGGACAGTTCCACGCCGGAAAGCCGCGCGCAGCATCTCTCCCGCGTCGCGCGCAAGGTGGACCGATTGATTGCCGGCGCGGCCCCGACCGAACGCGAGGCACTGGCATGACCGAACCGCGCATCCCCGTGCTCGACTGGCAGCGCTTCGCCGGGGGCAGCGATCAGGACGGCTTCGTGGCCGATCTCGGCGCGGCGTGCCGGGAGGTTGGGTTCTTCCTCGTCACGCATCACGGGGTCGACCATGCGCTGATCGCGGACACGTTTGCCGCGGGGGACAAGTTCTTTGCCCTTCCACATGAGGCAAAGGCGCGTTTGTCGATCCTCGACAACCCGCACAATCGCGGCTGGACGCCGCCGGGCAGCGAGAACCTCGACGATAGCGCGCCCGATGAGGTGGACCGGAAGGAGGCCTTCAATATCGGTCTCGATCTCGGGCCGAACGATCCGCGCATCCTGGCGGGAGAGCCGTTTCGCGGTTTGAACCTCTGGCCGGAGGTGCCGGGCTTCAGGGACACCGTCCTGCGCTACTTCGATGCCGTCCTGAATCTCGGACGCTGTCTGCATCAGCCGATTGCGCGGGATCTCGGCCTGGCCGACCGTTGGTTCGACGACAAGCTGGATGCGCCGCTGGCCACGCTGCGGCTGCTGCATTATCCGCCGGGCACCGGCGCTGTGGGCGAGATCGGGGCCGGGGCCCACACCGATTACGGGTCGCTGACGCTGCTGCGGACGGACGGGGAACCGGGGTTGCAGGTCAGGCCCAGAGGCGGGGACTGGATCGATGTGCCCGCCCATCCCGACGCCTTCGTCGTCAATATCGGCGATTGCCTGATGCGCTGGACGAACGATCACTATGCCTCGACGCCGCACCGCGTTCTGCCGCCGAAGCGCAAGCGCCGGTCGATCGCCTTCTTCCTCGATCCCAACCCGGACGCCGTGATCTCGGCGCTGCCCGGCACCGGCGCGGCGCGATATGACGACGTCACGGGGGCCGAGTACCTGCAGCAGCGCCTCGACGCGACCTACGAGAAAGCGTGATGCGGCGGTTCGACTGGGCGGAGTACCGCCGCACGGAGTATCGCGACCTCGATCCGATGAAGAGCATAGCGGTTCTGCCGACAGCGGCGATTGAACAGCACGGGCCGCATCTGCCGGTCGGGGTCGATACGATGATCGCAGAGGGGATGCTGGCCGAGCTGCGGCGCACCTGCCCCGACGATCTCGACATCCGCATTCTGCCGGTTCAGGCGGTGGGCAAGTCGAATGAACATCTCGACGCGCCCGGGACGCTGACGCTCGATGCGCCGACGGCGCTGGCCGCGTGGACCCAGATTGGCCTGAGCGTGGCGCGTGCGGGTGTGCGAAAGATCGTCATCGTCAACTCGCATGGGGGCAATCTGGATCTGATCTCGATCCTGTCGCGCGAGTTGCGGGTTCGCGCGGGGATGCTGGCGGTGAAGTGTCAGTGGGGGGCCTTCGGGACGCCAGAAGGGATCTTTTCGGAGTTCGAGCAGGCGTTCGGGATCCATGGCGGCGAGAGCGAGACGTCTCTGATGCTGCATTTTCAGCCGCACACGGTGGACATGACGAAGGCGGAGCGGTTCGCCTCCGCGGCGGAAGGTGCGGCGATCCCGCCCATCGGGCCCGTGTCTCGCGGTTGGATGGCCAGGGACCTCAACCCGGCGGGCACGGTGGGCGATGCTGCGCGCGCAACGGCCGAGAAAGGCGCGGCGACCTGCGCGCATCAGGTGCGGGGCTTCATCGAACTGCTGCGCGTCGTCCGAGAAACCTCCCTCGAGGGGCTGGAGCCCGTCCGACCCTTGGTCTGACACCATAGAAGCCGGTGAGTCGCGCACTGAACGCGGTTGTCCCAGGACACAGGACACGACGGACGCTTCGAGCGGGCCAATCTGTCATCTGGCGGAGCGGCCGAGAGCTGCGGTGCTATGCCCGAAACTGCTGGGGAGGATTTGATGCACGCAGGTGGGGCGGGGAAGACTGTGCTTTTGGCGGGTGCGACCGGGACCATCGGCTCTGCCACTGCGCGCGCACTCGTTGCAGAGGGGATCCACACGATCGCTCTGATGCGGCCCGGCCATGGTCAGGGCGCGCCGGAGGGATGCGTGCCCTTTGAGGCCGATGTCACCGATCCCGCCACCCTTCAGGCCCTGCCGCCCATCGATACGGTCATCTCCTGCCTTGCCTCGCGCACCGGAGCGCCAGCAGACGCCTGGCGGATCGATCATCAGGCGCAATCGGCCTTGCTGAGCGCGGCCAGAGCGGCAGGCGCTAAGGGCTTCGTGCTGCTCTCCGCACTCTGCGTGCAAAAGCCGATGCTGGCGTTTCAGCACGCCAAGCTCGCGTTCGAGGCTGACCTTGCTGCGAGCGGTCTGACCTACGCCATTGTGCGCCCGACGGCCTTCTTCAAGTCGCTCTCAGGTCAGTTGGAGCGGCTGCGCGCGGGCAAGCCCTTTCTGCTCTTCGGCGACGGGGCCCTCACCGCGTGCAAACCGATCAGCGACGCAGATCTGGCGGCGTATCTCGTTCGCTGTACGCACGATCCATCGCTCCAGAACAGGATCCTGCCGATCGGGGGGCCCGGGCCTGCGCTCACGCCCCGGCAACAGGGGGAGGCGCTCTTTGCAGCGCTGGACCTGGCGCCGAAGTTCCGGCAGGTGCCGGTGGGCCTGATGACTGCGATCGTTGGCGGGCTGAGCTTTGCCGGCCTTGTCAGTGCCAAAGCGCGGGACAAGGCCGAGTTCGCCCGGATCGGTCGCTATTACGCGACCGAGTCGATGCTCGTGTGGGATCCTGTTGCCGCGCGCTACGATGCCGACGCGACGCCAGAGACGGGCAGCGATACCCTGCCCGAGTTCTTTCGCCGCCTCGCATCCGGAGACGCGACCGTTGATCTCGGCGAACACGCCGTCTTCTGAGCGTCAGGCGGCGCGCAGCTTGTCGACGATGGCGTCGCCCATCTCTGCGGTCGACACCGGGGCGCGGCCTTCCTCGCCGATCAGGTCGGCGGTCCGCAGACCATCGGCCAGTACGGCCTCGACCGCCCGTTCGACCCTGTCGGCCATGTCGCCCGCGTCGAACGAATAGCGCAGCGCCATCGCGAAGCTGAGGATACAAGCGATCGGGTTGGCCTTTCCCTGCCCCGCAATGTCGGGGGCCGAGCCATGCACGGGCTCATAAAGCGCCTTCGGGCGCCCATTGGCCATCGGCGCGCCGAGCGAGGCCGAGGGCAGCATGCCGAGCGAGCCGGTGAGCATCGCGGCCAGGTCGGACAGCAGGTCGCCAAAGAGGTTGTCCGTCACGATTACGTCGAACTGCTTGGGCCAGCGCGTGAGCTGCATCGCGCCCGCATCGGCGTACATGTGGCTCAGGTCCACATCCGCGTAGTCCTTGGCGTGCACCTCGGTCACGACATCGCGCCACAGGATGCCCGATTCCATCACATTGGCCTTCTCCATCGAGCAGACCTTGCCGGACCGGCGCCTCGCCAGTTCGAACGCCGACCGCGCAACGCGGGCGATCTCGCTTTCGGTGTAGCGTTGGGTGTTGATCCCGACGCGCTCGTTCCCTTCGGTGTGGATCCCGCGCGGCTCGCCGAAGTAGACGCCGGAGGTCAGTTCGCGCACGATCATGATGTCGAGCCCGGCGACGACGTCCTTCTTGAGCGACGAGAAGTCGGCCAGGGCATCGAAGCATTGGGCGGGGCGGAGATTGGCGTAAAGGTCCATCTCCTTGCGCAGCCGCAGAAGCCCGCGTTCCGGCTTCACGGAGAAGTCGAGCATGTCGTATCTTGGCCCACCCACGGCGCCGAGAAGAACGGCATCCGCCTCCTGTGCCCGATCCATCGTGGCATCCGCGAGCGGTGTGCCGTGCGTGTCATAGGCCACGCCGCCCACCAGATCCTCCGAGACATCGAAGGCGAGGCCGTTCTGTCCGCACCAGTCGATCACCTTGCGGACCTCGGCCATCACTTCGGGGCCGATCCCGTCGCCGGGCAGGATCAGAAGGGTCGGGTTGGTCATGTCGGGCTCCGCGGTTGCTGAGAGGTCAGAGGCGTCTTGCGGCGGGTAGCCCGCGGGCGGGGGAGGGTCAAGAAGCCCCGCCTGCCCGCGCATGCGACGCGGCCGGGCTCAGGGCAGGGCGACGTCCACCCAGACGAGGCCATGCTGGGAGGCACCCGTGTCCGATCCGCTCTCCCGGGACGGCCAGAGGACGCCGGCATCACGCACGGCAAGGGTCGCGGAGGGCAGAACATAGTCCACCCGCAGATTGCCGGGCCCGCCCTCCGCGACGCTGCGCCAATCCGCGGTATCGAGCGCCGGGTCCCCCGCATGTTCTGGGTCTGCCGCCGTGGCGGACTCCGGGCTCTCCGGTGCGGGGTCCTGCACGCGCGGGTCGGAGAGAAGCGCCCGGATCGCCGCGTGACGGCCGTCGCCATCGACAGGGTCCAGGTTGGCGCGCCCGAGGATGGCGAAGGTCTCGGGCGGGATCAGCCCAAGGGTGCCGTCCAGCAGGCCGAGCCAGGCGCGCGTCTCGTCGGCGTTGCGCAAGCCGTTTCGATCCTCGGGGCCGTCGAACACAGGGGGCGTCGCGGCATAGGCAAAGATCGTCAGCGGCGCGCCGTTCGGCAGGGTGAGCGGCACCACCCAGTGGCCGGTACTGGACAGGCGCTGTACCTCCTGAGCGCTGGCGGAGGGGAACGGCGCGCCATCGGCCTCCGTGGGTAGCTGCGCGCCGGGAAGGTCGCGCCACAAAACTCCGCTCAGATCCGCCGCGCGGTTCGCTTCCAAGGGCAGGCGGCTGAGCAGCAGCATGGCGCCGTCGCCCCGAAAGCGGCCATATCCTTGTGCGTCCCGGGCGGTGCCGGTGCGGCCGTCGCCGTCGAGATCCAGTGCGGTCGGCAGGCCGGCGTTCGACGCGGGCGCGAAGGCGTGGGGCAAGGGCCATCCGATGTCTGCGAGCGCGTCCTGCAGACCGCGCGCGGTCGCTCCCCCCGGATCGCTGTCGATCCCAGTCAGAAGGAGCACGTCCGGTTGCGCCTCCGAGATGGTGCGCAGCGCGCGGGCGATCTCTGCGTCCTCGCCCTTGACGATGTCCCGCAGCAGCAGGCCGGGGCCGTCGCGCGACAGCGCAATGTGCCAGGTGGCAAGGCGCACGCCGTCCCGTGCAAGGCTGGGAAGAGGGATCGCGAAGAAGAGGGCGGCAAGGGCCGCGCAGATCAGCCCGAGGTGGCGAGCACCTCGGGGCGCTGATCGTGCGGCGCGGTGGAGCGGCGGCGCATCTCTGCAATCATATCCGCCACGCGATTCATCGCGACCCCGCGCATAAGCAGGCTGAGGGGAAGAAACGCCCATGCCGCAATCATCCATACCATCGTCTGCCCGGCGTCGATCGTCCCCGGGCCGAACACGGCGTTGAAGCCTTTCAACACCGCTGGCAAAACGAATGGCAGAAGAAACCCTAACGCAATGTTAAGATGCGCGTCGCGCCGCAGCCGAATGACGACATCCCCGCTGGTGGTGGGGTCGAAGGTCGGCAGGTTCACCCAGACGTTGAACGAGCCCATCCGCCTCGGCCAATCCGCGAGTTTCAGGATGAGGTAGAACACGATGAACGAGAAGAACGCCGCGATGAAGGCCAGGCCCGCTGCCGCGCGGACGAGCAACACCTGCCCGGCCGTCGCCGTTTCCGGCAGGCTGAGCATGACCAGCCGAATCGGGCTGTAGGGAAAGTCGAGGATCATCCCGAGGACGTGGCCGAGGGCCAGCACGAAGAGCGTCAGCCCGGAGGCCTCGGCCTGTCCGCGGACCAGAAGCGACAGGAAGAACACGGTCGCAAAGAGGCCCAGAAAGCGGATGCGGTTGAAGGGCGGCGCATCGCGGAACTCGACGAGGCTGGGATAGTGGGACGCGTATTCGATCCAGACTAGGATAGCCAAGGCGAGACCGACAAGCGCCACGACCTGCGTCGTGTCGGCGCTGACACCGGGCAGCAGCAGCGACGGAGTCGCCACAAGAAGAGCGGCAAGCAACCCTCGGAGGGCGCCGTTGGCCACGCGCGTCATCACTTGGGTCTCACCCCATCTGCCCCGGGCGCTTTCCCGCCGAGGCGGGGGCCCGTGTTTGCCGTTTTATGCCGGTGATCCCGGCCTGCCTCATTCTTGCCCAATTTTGGCCCACTTTCGCTAGGTCTGCCAACCGTCTGTATTGGTTAACGATTTCTTCGGGGCAGTTTTGCGGGCGAAGTGGTGCGGCTTTGCATCAAGTTTGTGGAGGGAAAACGGCAATCGAAATGGCCCCTTCAAGATGTCGGGGCCAGCGTCGTGCGAGGCACAATTTCTCGGAGTTCAGCGGCGGGTACGGCAATGCGCGGGCCGGGCGCCGGCCCGCCCGGAAACCTAGACCCAGGGACGCGTCTGCGCGAGCGTGCCCTCGAACGTGTCGATGGCGGACGCTTTTTCGAGCGTGAGCCCGATCTCGTCCAGGCCTTCGAGCAGGCAGCGCTTGCGGAAGGGGTCGATCTCGAAGGGGAACACCGCCCCGTCCGAGCCGGTGATCGTCTGGGCGTCAAGGTCGATCGTTATGCGGGCGTTGGCGCCCTTCTCCGCGTCCTTCATCAGGAGGTCGACCTGTTCCTGCGGCAGCACGATCGGCAAGATGCCGTTTTTGAAGCAGTTGTTGAAGAAGATGTCGGCGTAGCTGGGCGCGATGATGCAGCGGATGCCGAAATCCTTGATGGCCCAGGGGGCATGCTCGCGCGAGGAGCCGCAGCCGAAATTGTCGCCGGCCACGAGGATCTCGGCGTCGCGGTAGGCGGGCCGGTTGAGGACGAAATCCGGGATCTCGGACCCGTCATCGGCATAGCGCATCTCGTCGAAGAGGTTCACGCCGAGGCCGGAGCGCTTGATCGTTTTGAGGAACTGCTTGGGGATGATCATGTCGGTGTCGACGTTGATCAGCGGCAAGGGTGCGGCGATGCCGGTCAGAGTCGTGAACTTGTCCATGGGCGTCTCCTTCAGCGCGGTGTCTGGCGCAGCAGGGTGTTTAGGCGTGGTGCGGCGCGGGAGCAAGTGGGGGCGCTGCCCCCGCCCCCGCGTCGCGCGGCGGCTCCCCCGGGATACTTGGGGCAAGATGAAGGGCAGGGGCAACGCGTGGGGCGGGCCGCATTCATTGGGCGGGCAGGGTGGCGAGAATGGCGCGGGCGGCCGCGGCCGGGTCGGGCGCCTGCCAGATGGGTCGCCCGATGACTACGTGGTCTGCGCCTGCAGCAAGCGCGTCGTGCGGTGTGGCGACGCGCTTCTGGTCGCCTTTCGCGCTGCCGGGAGGGCGCACGCCGGGGGTGACGATCAGTTTGCCGGCGGCCTCCGGCAAGGCGCGGATCAGGGCGGCTTCGTGGGGCGAGGCGATGACGCCGTCCGCCCCGGCTGCGAGGGCGCGCGCGGCCCGTTCGGCGGCGATGTCCGCCAACTCGCCGGGCCGGATCATGCTGGCGTCAAGGTCGGCCCGGTCGAGCGACGTGAGGATCGTGACGGCGAGCAGTTTCGTCTCCGCCGCACCGCGCCCTTCGGCGGCGGCACGGACGACGTGGGGGTCGCCGTGCACCGTGAGGAAATCGAGATCGAACTGGACGAGCCCGCGGACGGCAGCCTCGACCGTCGCGCCGATGTCGAACAGTTTCATGTCGAGAAAGATGCGTTTGCCGTGCTCGGCCTTCAGCTCATTGGCCAGGGCCAGCCCGCCGCCGGTGAGCATGCCGAGGCCGATCTTGTAGAAGCTGACGGCGTCGCCGATCCGGGTGGCGAGCGTGAGGCCGGTATGGGCATCGTCGACATCGAGGGCGGCGATGAGCCGGGGATCGCCCTCGTTGCCCGCCGGTGCGGCGCTTGCGTCGCGCGCAGGGTGCATGGCTGTGCCTTCTTGCTGTCGCGGCCTCTGGCCGCCCCCGCCTGTCATGGGAGGAGAGCGGTCGCCGGTCAAGGTGGCGATCGGCGCTATTGGCCCGCGGTGGGACGCGGCCCCTGGCGGGAGAGGGAGGCGGGACAGGTGCCCGGGGCGGCGCGTGGCCGCGGCATGGGCCGGGTTGGGCGCCGGCTCAGACCGCCGGATCGGCGGTGCGGCTGAAGCGGGCGCGCTGCCCGGCAAGGCGCAGAGCCTCCAGCGTGCGCGCGTATCCCCAGGTGGGGGCGCCGGGCGTGCTGACCTGCATGACCTCCATCCCGTTGGTTTCATAGAAGATCACCGCGCCGTGGTACCGGCGTTCGGCCGCATCGAACCGGACATCCTGAATGCGCATGCTCTTTGGGGCCATGTGGGGCTCTACCTCCTTGCTCTGGCGTGCCGCTATCGCCCGCCTGTGCCGTTCGCGGGGATCCGCGGCAGAAGGCTACGCCGCAAAGGTAGAGAAACCCTTTCCCTGGTCCGCAACTCCAAGGCGGCGGGGTTGCGCAGCCGCATCGGCTTCCCCATCTCGGCTTCGTGAGGCCCGACAGGGGCGCCTGCCGCGTCGCGGGGGCGCCGAGACCGGGCGCTTAAGCGAAGGAGAGAGGCGATGAACCTCGAGAAGTTCACCGAGCGGTCGCGGGGATTCCTGCAGGCGGCTCAGACCATTGCCATGCGTGAAGATCACCAGCGCATGGTGCCCGAGCATCTGCTCAAGGCCCTGTTGGACGACGAGCAGGGCATGGCCGCAAACCTGATCGACCGGGCCGGGGGCGCATCGACGCGAGTGCGCGAGGCGCTGGAGGCCAACCTTGAGAAACTGCCCAAGGTGCAGGGCGATGCCGGGCAGATCTATGTCGATCCGCAGACCGCCAAGGTCCTCGCCGAGGCCGAGAAGATCGCGCAGAAGGCGGGCGACAGCTTCGTTGCCGTGGAGCGCATTCTGACCGCACTCGCTGTCGTGCGCTCCGGCGCGAAGGAGGCGCTGGAGGCCGGTGCCGTGACGGCGCAAGGCCTGAACGCAGCCATCAACGATATCCGCAAGGGCCGGACGGCCGACACCGCGTCGGCCGAGGACGGCTACGAAGCGCTGAAGAAGTATGCGCGCGACCTGACCGATGCGGCGCGCGAGGGCAAGATCGACCCGATCATCGGGCGCGACGAGGAGATCCGCCGCGCGATGCAGGTCCTCAGCCGCCGGACGAAGAACAACCCGGTTCTGATTGGCGAGCCCGGCGTCGGCAAGACGGCCATCGCCGAGGGGCTGGCCCTGCGGATCGTGAATGGCGACGTGCCCGAAAGCCTGCGCAACAAGAAGCTTCTCGCGCTCGACATGGGCGCGCTGATCGCGGGCGCGAAGTACCGTGGCGAGTTCGAGGAGCGGCTGAAATCCGTTCTGTCGGAGGTAACAGCCGCCGCGGGCGAGATCATCCTGTTC
>JBCDGG010000007.1:0-64011 GCA_038757905.1 Pseudomonadota bacterium
CGATACAGCCCGGTTTCCAGATCGAGCGTCTGCACGGCGGCGCCGCCGGTGCCGAAATAGACGCGATCCCCGCCGATCTCGATGCTGCGCGCCGCGTCGCGGGCGTGCAGCGGGAACGTCTTGGCGGCCTGCGCAATCGCATCCTCGACCAGCGCGCGCGGGAACCTCAGCCGGCCATCGCCGCGATCCTCCGCACCGGCCCGACGCAGATCCTCTGCCAGTCGGTCCGGGACGTCGCCCATGCCGAGTTCTTCCAGCAGCCGGAGCGCCGTGTCGTAAATCGCGGCGATCTCGGTATCGCCCAACGGCTTGTAGCGCCCGCTGTGTTGGCCGGGCGGGCAGGGGTTCACCGGCCCGGCGGCCCGCTGGGCAAGGCGGTCGGCTCGGCCGCCGGAGCGTCTGCGCTGTGCGGTCATGGCCCTCTCTCATCCCACTGTCCCATGAAAGCCCGAACTGCGGGGGCATCTGCAATCGAATCCTATGGCTGCAGAGGAAATCAAACACTGGTTTCGAATTTTTCGAAACTCCGGTCCCGGCCTTGATCCGATGGGCCGCAGCCTCGCAGATCCCCCCGGGACAGCGAGGGAATGTGCCATGCGGACACGGACGAAGGTGGTGGTGATCGGCGGCGGGATCGCGGGCTGTTCCACCCTGTACCACCTGACGCAGGAGGGATGGTCGGACGTGATGCTGCTGGAGCGCGACGAACTCACCTCCGGCACGACATGGCATTCCGCGGCGCAAGTCACGAACTTTGGGATGAACCAGACGATGGTGGGGCTCAAGAGCCACTCCATCGCGCTTTACCGGGAGCTGGCGGACGACCCCGACTACCCGATCAACTATCACCATGGCGATGGTGGCATCCGGCTGGCCAACACCGAAGCGCAGATGGACGGCTATCGCCACTTTGCCTCGATGGCGCGCGGCATGGGCGTGGAGTTCGAGGTGATCGACGCCGCCGAGTGCGCGCGCCGTCATCCATTGATTTCGACCGAGAACCTGATCGGCGGTCTATGGGACCCGATGGATGGCGACATCGACCCAGCGCAACTGTGCCAGGCGTTGGCCCGGCGCGCCCGCACGGCCGGGGCCGAGGTGCACCGCAACACGCCGGTCACCGGTTTGCGCCAGCTTGCCAACGAGACCTGGATCGTTGAGACGCCGAAGGGCGACGTGCATACCGATATCGTCGTGAATGCCTGCGGCTACAGGGTGAACGAGGTCGGCGCCATGATGGGGGTGCACCACCCGGTCATGTCGATGGAGCACCAGTACTTCGTGACCGAAGAGATCCCGGCGATCCGCGACGCCGGGCACCGCATGCCGCTGCTGCGCTGCCCGATCTCGGACTATTACTGCCGGCAGGAGAAGTACGGCCTGCTCGTCGGTTTCTACGAACAGGAGTGCAAGACCTGGGGCATGGACGGGATCGACCCGAAGTTCTCCAACGCGCTCTGCCCGGATGACCTCGACCGGGTGACCGACGTGCTGGAAGGCGCCTTCGCGCGCATGCCCGCGCTGATGGAGGTGGGGATCCACACCATCGTCAACGGGCCGATCACCTATACGATCGACGGCGCGCCGCTGGTCGGCCCCATTCCCGGCAAGCGCAACGCGTTCTGCATCATCGGCCTGCGCGCGGGGTTGGGCGAAGGCGGCGGGCACGGCTGGCTGCTCGCGCAGCAGATCGTCCACGGCGAGGCTTGCTACGACACGTGGGTCCTCGACCCCCGGCGGTTCACCGGCCACGCCAATGTCGAGCTGTGCGCTCTGAAGGCGATCGAGGATTACCAGAACGAATTCCGCTTTCACTTTCCGCATGAGCACCGCCCCGCGGGCCGGCCCGCCAAGACGACGCCGCTGACGCCTGTCCTGGCGGCGGAAGGGGCGGAGTTCGGCGTTGTGAACGGGTGGGAGCGCGCAGAGTATTTCAAACCCTCCCCGGACTTCGCCGAGGTCCACGGGTTCCGGTTCAACGCGGCGGACGAGGTCGTGGCCGGCGAGGTGCGGGCGGTTCAGCAGGGCGTCGGCCTGATGGAGGTGAACGGCTTCACCCGGTTCGAGATCACCGGGGCAGACCGGATGCCGTTCCTCGACCGTATGACCTGCGGCCGCATTCCGAAGGCCGCGGGCCGGGTCGGGCTTGCATATCTGCTCAACCATCAGGGCATGGTGAAGGCGGAGGCAACGCTGGCAGTCTTGCCGGACAGCGACCGTGGGCACGGCCGCATCTGGTACGGATCGGCCGCGGCGGCCGAGTACCACGATATGGATTGGCTGACCGCGCATATCCGCCCCGGCGAGGACGTGCAGATCCGCTCGTTGACCAATGACATGACGATCCTCGTTCTGGCCGGTCCCAGGGCCCGCGCGGTTCTGTCCGATGTGTCCCGCGGCGACTGGTCGGCCCAAGGGTTTCCCTGGCTGTCCGTGCGGGAGTGCTTTGTCGGCATCGCGCCCGCGACAGTCATGGCGATCAGTTACTCGGGCGAGATGGCCTATGAGATCCACGTGCCCAACGCACATCTCTACGCGGCCTATCTGGCGCTGCGCGAGGCCGGGCGCGCGCAGGGGCTGTCGCTGTTCGGGAGCCGCGCCGTCGAATCGATGCGACTCGAGATGGGCTATCTTCACTGGAAGGCCGATCTTCTGACCGAGTTCGATCCGTTCGAGACCGGCCTCGGGCGCTTCGTGCGGCTTCAGAAGGGGGCCTTCGTCGGGCAGAACGCCCTGGTGCAGCGGCAGGCGGACGGCCCGCGCACGAAGCTCGTGACGCTCGACGTGGGAAGCCGCGATCGGCCCGCCCATGGCGGTGCGTCGGTGATGCGCGACGGGCGCGTTGTGGGCACGGTGACATCGGGCGCCTGGGGGTATCGGACGAACCGGAACCTGGCGCTGGCCTTCGTCGCGCCGCATCTGGCGGACGTTGGCACCGGCCTGAAGCTCGATCTGCTCGGCGATCTTACGGCGGCGGAGGTGATCCCCGCCGGTCCCTACGACAAGGCGCAGCCCTACGCCTGACGCAATCCGCCCGGGCTCCTATGCTTGGAGCGGTGCGCCGCGCAGGGACGAACGGACGCGCGCGCAGCGCCCCGTCCGCTGCTTTAGGGGTGGCCGCTGTTTCAGGGGTGGGCTCCGCGCCAGAGCCCACCGCGCCGGATCTCAGGGCAGGCCGACCCGGCGGTCGGGATCGGCAAAGGTCGCCGCCGCGCAGGGATAGCGGGCAAGGATGTCCGCGCCCCCGGCAAGCCGGTCGGCGTGAAAGACGCCGTTCTCCCAGACCGCGATGCCGTCGATTTCGATTGTTGGGTCGACCATATTCCACGAGATCTCGCCCGGGGCGTAGGCGCCGCAGGTATGGAAATGCAGCAGGCGCGGGTTGCCGAATGCCGCGCCGCCCCAGCGTTCGAAGTTCTGGCACGCCGGCCACGGGTAGCCGCAGCCAGGGTGGATGCCCGCGTGCCAGGAGTGGATGGCGTTGCGGTCTATTCCGAAGCGGGCCGCCACGCGCGTGTACTGGGCTTCGGCCGCGGCGACGTCGCCCGGCGCGCCCTCGAACCCGCTCAGCCGGCCGCGTTCGAAGACGGCATGCACCTGGCCCGCGAACTCCAAGGTGTAGCCTTCGTAGTAGAGCGATCCCGTGCCCGTCAGAAACCCGCAGAGCGCGACCCGCCCGGAGAATGTCCGCGCCGGAACGGGCTGAAACACGGACAGGGGAAACCGCATCAGCGTAGTGTCACCGGGCACACCGGCGGGCGGCAGGTGAGGCGTGCCGGAGAAGTCCGTCCCCCGTGCGCAGGTGACCCGGACGCGGCGCGCAGCGCGCAACGCATCGCCCACACGCGCGGTCAGGCCCTGCATCGCCGCGTGATGCGTCGTTCCGAACGGCGAGCCCAGCAACTCTGCATCGAGCGCGAAACTCACGACCACGCGCTTGTTCTTCGGCATGTCAGAGAATCGAAGCTGGTCGCCCAGCCGGGCGAGAAAGACGGTGATGTCCGCCGTCTCCATCCGCGCGAGCAGATCGGCCTTCAGGCACGGGGCATCCGGCGTGAAGCCGACATTCATCGTCGTCACGGCGAGGCCGATCTCCTCGGCGGCCTGGCGGATGAAGTGCAGCGCCTCCGTGCCGTAATATCCGTGGTCGGTGGGCTCGTAGGCGACAAGCAGCCGCTCGCCGCGCCGGGCGGCGGCGCAATGCAGCAGCAGATTTCGGGCACCTCGGGCGGGATCGGTTATGCGCGTCAACATGACAGCTCAAGTGTCAGAGCAGGAAAGCGCGCCGTCCATTTGCTTGTTCTAATGTTAACTATTAGGATATCTTATATGATCCGATCGCTTCCCTACACCTCGCTGCGCGCATTCGAGGCCGTCGCGCGGTTGCAGAGCTTCTCTCAGGCCGCCGACGAGATCGGCGTCAGCCAGAGCGCTGTGAGCCAGCAGGTGCGGACCCTGGAGGAGTGGCTGGGCCAGCCGCTGCTTGTCCGCGCGGCGCGCACCTCGCGCCCCACCGAGGAGGGCGCCCGCCTGGCGCGCGTAATTGCCGATGGCCTCGGCGGGATCGTCGACGCCTGCGAGCGTCTGCGCGAAACCCACCGCGCGGAGCGGACGGTCATCATCAACTGCCTGCCCGGATTTGCCTTTATCTGGTTGTTTCCAAGGCTTCTCAGCTTTGATCTGGCGCATCCGAACATCACCATCTCCATCACCACCGAGGCGGGGGCCGCCGCCGGGCGGGCCGATCTCGGCATCCGGTACGGCAATGGCCGGACCGTCGGGATGATCGCCGAACCGTTGATGGGAGAATCCGTGTTTCCGGTCTGCGCCCCGGCTCTGGTCGAAGGCGACGCGCCGCTGCGCGGCGTTGGGGATCTTGCCCGCCACACCCTGCTCCGCGACGAGTTTTCGCCCGCCACGACCGACCCGCCGACATGGGAGTTCTGGGCCAGCGTGAACGGGCTGACCCTTCCAAAGCCCGTCCGAAGCCGAACCTTCGGGGCCTCGAACCTTGTGGTTCAGGCTGCCATTTCAGGGTTGGGCGTGGCGCTGGGCCGCACCCCGCTCGTGGCCACGGCGCTGGAGGAGGGGCGCCTTGTCCGCCCGTTTGCCCACGAAGCGCGCTCCTTGTGCAAGTACTGGCTCGTCTATGAGGAGCGCGCCCTGCACTCGGAGAGAATCACCCTGTTCCTCAACTGGATCAAACGCGAGGCAGAGACGGCCCACGGCGCCTAGCCGGCACGGCCCGATTGCATCGTCGATAAGCCTCGCTTATTCGTAGGGGTGCATCAGGGCAGGAGTACCGTCCATGTTCCTCAAGAACGCTTGGTATGTCGCGGCCTGGTCGAACGAGATCGGACGCGATTTGACGCCGGTGACGATCCATGGCGAGCGGATCGTGCTCTACCGGATGGAGGACGGCGGCGCCGCCGCGCTGGAGGACGCCTGCCCGCACCGCAAGCTTCCCCTGTCGAAAGGGAATCTGATCGGCGATCTGGTGGAGTGCGGCTATCACGGGTTGACGTTCGACTGCAGCGGCACCTGCATCGACTCGCCCACGCAACGGGGCATGACCCCGCGCCGGGCCGTGGTGAAGTCCTACCCCGTCGTCGACCGCTATCGCCTGCTGTGGATCTGGATGGGCGACCCCGACCTGGCCGATCCCGATCTGATCCTCGACGTGCCGAATTTCGACAGCCCGGCCTGGGGCTACACCGATGGCGGCGTGATGGACATCGACTGCCATTACCTGTGGGTGTGCGACAACCTGCTCGATCCCAGCCACGTGGCCTGGGTGCACGTGACGTCCTTCGCCGGGGCTGGAACCGATGACGGGCCGCTGCAGGTGGAGGCGACGGATAACGGCGTCATTGTCTCGCGCTGGATCTACGGACAGCCCCCGTCGCCCTATTATGCGGGTCTGGTGGAGTTCGAGGGCAATTGCGACCGCTTGCAGCACTACGAGATGGTGGTGCCGGGGATCGGGCTCAACATGTCGGTCTACACGCCGGAGGGCACCGGCGGGCCCGACAGGCCGCACACGAACCGGACCCTCGTCAATATCTCCTACAACTTCATGACGCCGATCGACGAGGACCGTACGCGCTACTTCTGGTTCCAGCACCGCAACACGCACCCCCACGATCGCGACGTGTCCGAGCGAATGAATGCCGGGGCGCGCATGGCGTTCGAGGAGGACAAAGAGGTGCTTGAGGAAGTGCACAAGGGCATGAAATATGCCGTTACGCCCCACATCGATCTGGGCCTCGACGCCGGAGCGAAACGCTTCCGCCTGAAGATGAACCGGTTGATCGAGGCCGAGCAGCAAGGATAGCAGCAATGGCAAAGGCCCGCAGTGTCGACCTGACCCAAGGGCCGATGGCCGGACACTTCCGCACTCTGGCGATTCCCGCCGCGCTCGGGATGGTGTTCAACACGCTCTACAACATGGTCGACATGTTCTGGGCCGGCCGCCTGTCGACCGACGCGGTGGCGGGCCTGTCGATCGGGTTCATGGTGCTCTTCGTCTTCATCGCGTTCGGCTTCGGCCTGGGCTCCGGGGTGAGCGCCCTTGTGGGCGGGGCCCTCGGCGAGAAGAACAAGGGCAAGGCGTGCACGCTGGCGGGGCAGGCGCTGTCCTTCGCGGCGGCGCTGTCGGCCCTGCTGATGGTGCTGTGCATCACGCTCAGTCCACAGCTCATCGCTCTGGTCTCGGAACCGGGCGCCTATCGGGACGCGGCGACGCGCTATCTGCTGATCCTGTCGCTGTCCATTCCGGGCTTCGTCGTCTCCTATGCGTGCAACGGCGCGTTGCAGGCCCAGGGAGACAGCGTGTCGCTGACCCGCGCCCTCTTCGGTGCCTTCATCCTGAACATCTTTCTCAATCCTCTGTTCATCTTCGGGATCCCGGGGGTCTGGGGCGGTATGGGGTTCGACGGCCTCGCGGCGTCGACCGTCGTCAGCCAGACGCTGGTGATGCTGTTCATGCTCTCGCGCCTCTTCGCGTCGGACGTGGTGGAAGGGATCGGGGCGGAGTGCTTCCGCCCCCGGGCGGAGACCTTCAAGGCGCTTCTGGAGCAGATGTTACCCACGAGCTTTTCCTTCCAGATCATGATCCTGGCAGGTTTTGCGGTGCAGTTCGCGCTGAAGGAGTTCGGCAGCGAGGCGATCGCGGCCTATGGCCTGGGCCTGCGGATCGAGCAACTGGTGTTGTTGCCGATCATGGGGGTGGCGACGTCGCTTCTGCCGATCGCGGCGCAGAACTTCGGCGCCGAGGAGTACGACCGCGTGCGCGAGGCGACGGCCTTTGCTGTGAAGATCGCGCTGGTCTTCATGGCCATCCTTTGCCCCATCCTGTGGCTTGGCGCGTACCGGGCGATGAGCCTGTTCACCGACGATGCGGAGGTGCGGCGGATCGGTGTCACCTACCTGCATGTCGACGCGGTGCTTCTGCCGGTCTACTCGCTGCTCTTTATCATCAATTCGCTGCTGCAGGCGCTGAGACGGCCGATCTTCGTTCTCTGGATTAGCCTCTACCGGCAGGGCTTCGGGGTGGCGTTCTTCGTGTGGCTGTTGCTCACGTACTGGCAGTGGGATGTGCTGTCCGTGTGGATCGGGATTGCGACCAGCGTGGTCTCTGGCCTGATCCTGTCGGTGATGCTGGCCGCCTACGTTGCCCAGCGGGAAATCGGCGGGCTGTGGGGCCGGGCCGCGGCCCGCGCCTGAGCCGAAACCGCAAGACATGGACAAGACGGGTTGACCATGTCTGGCTTGGCTCTCAGACTTGCCCAATCGCCGCGATACGACGGCGAAAGCAAGGGAGCGAATTCATGAACATACGCATCGCCGCGTCCATTGCGGCGCTGACACTCGCGGCTGCGCCAGTAGCGGCCCAGGATCAGACCTTTATCGCCATCGGCACTGGCGGTGTGACGGGCGTCTACTACCCGACCGGCGGTGCCATTTGCCGGCTGGTGAACCGGGGCCGCTCCGAGCATGGCATCCGCTGCGGTGTGGAATCCACCGGCGGCTCGGTCTTCAACATCAACGCCATCCGCGGCGGCGAGCTGGAGTTCGGCGTAGCCCAGTCCGACTGGCAGTACCACGCCTTCAACGGCTCCTCCCGTTTCGAGGATCAGGGGGCCTTCGAAGGCCTGCGCGCCGTCTTCTCGGTGCATCCCGAACCGTTCACGGTGGTTGCGCGGGCGGATGCAGGGATCACCTCGTTCGAGGATCTCAAGGGCAAGCGCGTGAATGTCGGCAACCCGGGCTCTGGCCAGCGCGGCACGATGGAAGTGCTGATGGCCGAGATGGGCTGGACGATGGACGATTTCGCCCTCGCGTCCGAACTGCAGGCGGCCGAACAATCCCAGGCGCTGTGCGACAACAACATCGACGCGATGATCTATACCGTCGGCCACCCGTCGGGCTCCATCCAGGAGGCGACCACGGCCTGCGACAGCACGCTGGTGAACGTGTCGAACGACGCAACCGCCGCGCTCGTCGAAGCCAACCCGTTCTATCGCACGGCGACGATCCCCGGCGGGATGTATCGCGGCAATGACGGCGACACCCAGACCTTCGGGGTCGGTGCCACCTTCGTCACCTCCGCCGATGTCCCGGATGAGGTCGTCTACGAGGTGGTGAAGGCGGTGTTCGACAACATCGACCAGTTCAAGGGCCTGCACCCGGCATTCGCCAATCTCGACCCGTCCGAGATGGCGCAGGACGGCCTGTCTGCGCCGCTCCACCCGGGCGCGGAGCGGTACTTCCGCGAGGCCGGCCTGATCGAATGATCCACTGAAGACGTGTGGGGTGCAGACCGCACCCCACATGCGCCCGCCGCTGAGGGCCAATCCAAACCAATTCTGGGGGCATCATGTCCGATCCGGCCAAAAGCGCACCGGAGCGCCAGTTCACCGACGAAGAACTTCAGGATCTCGTTGCGAGCACCGATTCGGGGGGGCGGTCGCCCACGAACCGATCCGTCGCGCTGTTGATCGCGGTCACCGCCCTCGTCTGGTCCCTGTTCCAACTCTGGATCGCGCAACCGCAGCTCTGGTTCGGGCAGTACTTGCCGGTTCTCAACTCGTCCCAGACCCGCCCGATCCACCTGATGTTCGCGATCTTTCTCGCGTTTCTGGCCTATCCGGCGTTCAAGGGCTCGCCGCGCGATCGCATCCCGCTGGCCGATTGGGCGCTGGCGCTCATCGGTGCGGGCACCTGTTTCTATGTCTTCTGGTTCTCCGACACGCTTGCGATGACCGCGCGGTCGGGCCTGCCCACGCAGTTCCAGGTGATCCTGGGCGCCGTCGGCCTTGTGGTGCTGCTCGAAGGCGCCCGGCGGGCGCTGGGGCCGGCGCTGACGATCGTCGGCTCGCTGTTCCTGCTCTATGCCTATTTCGGCACGGGCTTGCTGATCCCGGAGCTGATCGAGCATGAAGGGCTGTCGTTCACCGCGCTGATCAACGCCCAATGGCTCGACACGGCCGGGGTCTTCGGCATCCCGCTCGGCGTGTCGACGGCGTTCGTGTTCCTCTTCGTTCTGTTCGGGTCGCTCCTCGATAAGGCTGGCGCGGGCAATTACTTCATCAAGCTCGCCTTTGCGGGGCTCGGGCACCTGCGGGGCGGTCCGGCCAAGGCGGCCGTGGTCGGCTCGGCCATGACGGGGCTGATCTCGGGCTCGTCCATTGCCAACGTCGTCACCACCGGCACCTTCACCATCCCGCTGATGAAGCGGGTGGGCTTCACCTCGGAGCAGGCGGGCTCGGTCGAGGTCGCGTCCTCGGTCAACGGGCAGATCATGCCCCCGGTGATGGGCGCGGCGGCCTTCCTGATGGTGGAGTTCATCGGCATCTCTTACCTGGAAGTGATCAAGCACGCCTTCATCCCGGCGGTGATCTCCTACATCGCGCTGGTCTACATCGTGCATCTGGAAGCGCTGAAGAAGGACATGCCGGCGCTGGGCGAGGCAAAGTCCTTCGCGGGCATGATGCTGAAGTTCTTCATCGGCTTCGTGGTGGCGGGGATCGGCTTCACGGCGCTGATCTATGCCATGAACGCGCTGGAGGCCGCGCTGCCCGAGATGACGGCGCTGATCTCGATGGCGATCCTGCTGGCCGTCTATATCTGGCTGGTGGCCATCGCTGCCCGCCGCCCGGATCTGGAGGTCGACGACCCCAACGATCCGGAGATCAAGCTGCCCACCGTGGCCGAGGTCTATGCCACCGGCCTGCATTACATTCTGCCCATCGTCGTGCTGGTGTGGTTCCTGATGGTGGAGCGGCAGAGCCCGGCGAAATCGGCCTTCTATGCCACGTCGCTGATGCTGTTCATCATCGTCACGCAGAAACCGCTGAAGGCCATGTTCCGTGGCCAGGGCGCGGCGTTCATGGCGCAACTGCGGGAGGGGATCGACGACCTGAAGGAAGGGCTGATCGCCGGGGCGCGCAACATGATCGGAATCGGGGTGGCCACGGCCGCCGCCGGTATCATCGTCGCCACCGTCACCAAGACCCCGATCGGAACGGAGCTGGCGGGGCTGGTTGAGCAGCTTTCGGGCGGCATCCTGTTCCTGATGCTGGTCTTTGTCGGCCTCTTCTCCCTGATCCTCGGGATGGGGCTGCCGACAACGGCGAACTACATCGTCGTGTCGTCGCTGATGGCCTCGGTCGTGGTGAGCCTCGGCGCACAGGAGGGGCTGATCGTCCCGCTGATCGCGGCGCACCTCTTCGTCTTCTATTTCGGGATCATGGCGGACGTGACACCGCCCGTCGGGCTCGCGAGTTTCGCGGCGGCGGCGGTTTCAGGAGGCGATCCGATCAAGACAGGTTTCACCGCGTTCTTCTACAGCTTGCGCACCGTCGCTTTGCCGTTCCTCTTCATCTACAACCCGACGCTGATCCTCTACGGCGTGGATCTGGGAACGACGGCGGGCATCGTACAGGCGATCACGGTGTTCATTGTCGCCACCTTCGCGATGCTTCTCTTTGCGGCCGCGACGCAGGGCTACTTCCTCGCGCGCTCGCGCATCTACGAATCCGTGGCGCTGCTGGTGGTGGCCTTCACCCTCTTCGTGCCGAATGTCTGGCTCGACATGGTGCAAAGCCCGTTCCGCGAAATCCCGCCGGCTGCCTTCGAGCAGGCCGTGGGCGAGGCCGACGAGGGCGCGCAGTTGCGGCTGCTGGTGCAGGGCCCTGACTTCAACACCGGCGAACTGGCCGAGACCACGCTGGTGATGGACATCGCCGGCGGATCGGCGGCCGAACGCGTCACCAATTCCGGCCTGATGCTGTTCCAGGACGGTGACGACGTAAAGCTCGACGAGCCGATGTTCGGCACCGTCACGGCGGAGAAGCTGGCGAATTTCGACTTCTACGCCGACACGCCGGTCACCCTGGCCGCGATCCAGGCCCCGGCGAACCGCCTGCCCGAGCAGGTGTTCTACATCCCGGCGCTGGTGCTGTTGGGGCTGGTGATCCTGCTGCAGCGCCGCCGCCAGACGAAACCGGCCTTCTGAGGAGGATGCGCCATGTTCAAAGCGATCCTGTTGCCGATAGATCTGTCATCCGAGGCAAGCTGGCGTAAGGCGGCGCCGATTGCCGTCAAGATGGCCAAGGAGGATGGTATCCCGCTCCACGTGGTGACGGTGATGCCCGATTTCGGCATGTCCGTCGTCGGCACGTACTTCGCCGAAGACTACGAAGAGAAAGCGCTCCACGCGATGGGCGAGCAATTGTCGGACTGGGTGACAGCCAACGTGCCGTCGGATGTGGATGTGCACCCCCACGTCTTGCACGGCACGGTGTACGATCAGATCATCGTCGCCGCGGAGAAGCTCGGAACGGATGCCATCGTCATGGGGTCCCACCGACCGGAGCTGAAGGACTATCTGCTGGGTCCGAACGCTGCCCGCGTGGTGCGCCATGCGCCGCAATCGGTGTTCGTGGTGCGGGGCGACTAGGGCAAGCACTTGGCCCGACCGGCTTCGGCTTTCGTCGCAGGGCCCCCCTTGGCATCGGGGTGGGGGGACTCGCCCGTGCCGGGCGGGGCGGCCTTGGCGACGCCGCGCCACATGCCGCTGCCGCATTGCGCCCTCTGGACAAATGCGGCGGAGCGGCGAAGCTGGAAGCCACCCTTAGGCCAGGAGACATGACGATCATGACCGCAACGACCCTTTCCAAGTCCCTCGCGACCCTCTCCATCCTGCTGGCCACGACCGGCCTCGCAGCAGCGCAGAACGAGTGCGCGGCAGGCAAGACGCTGGAAGACGGGGTGCTGACCATCGCCACTGGAAACCCCGCCTATTATCCATGGGTCCTCGATGACGCGCCGGAGAGCAAACAGGGCTTCGAGGCCGCAGTGGCCTATGCGGTGGCCGGGGCGATGGGGTTCGCCGACGAGAATGTGGCGTGGGTGCGCACATCGTTCGATCAATCCATCCAGCCCGGCGCCAAGGATTTCGACTTCAATCTCCAGCAGTTCTCGATCACCGAGGAACGCGAGAAGATGGTCGACTTTTCGGCCCCCTATTACAGCTCGGCCATGGCGGTGCTGGCGACGGAGGCGGCTGTCGAGGCCGGGGCAGCGCCGACGCTGGACAGCCTGAAGGCCCTGCGCTGGGGCGCGGATGCCAACACGACGGCGGTGCCCATGCTGAGCCAACTGATCGACCCCGAGCGCGACCCGCTGCTTTACGGAGACAACACCGATGTGACCGCCGCGATGCAGGCGGGCCAGATCGATGCCGCGCTCTTCGATCTGCCGACGGCGCTGTATCTCGCGGCCGTTGTCGTGGAGGGGGGCGTGATCCTGGGCCAATTCCCCGCCGAACGGACGGAGAGCCCGGATCAGTTCGGCCTGCTGATGGCGGATGGCAGCCCGCTGAAGGAATGTGTGGACGCCGCGCTGGCGACGCTTTCGGCCGACGGCACGCTGGCCGCGATCGAGGCGCAATGGCTGCAGGAAACCACGGGGGTGCCCGTCATCGAGTGACCGGGCCGATGATTCAGCGATCCCGAGGGGCCGACGGCGCGCCGCGTGCGCCAGCATATCCAGACCCAGCAAAGGACGTAGCATGACGCTCCTGGATCGGGTGAAAGCGCCCGCGCCCGGGGCTGCCGGGCCAACCCGGCGTCAGATCTACGAGGCCGGCCTCAGGCGGCGCTCCAACGCGATTGCGGCGGTGTCCACCGTCGCGGTCGTGCTTGCCATCGTCGTTCTGATCCCGCTCGCGCCGGGATGGGAGGCGGTGAAGCGCAGCTTCTTCAATGCAGAGGTCTTCGCTCAGACCTTCCCGGGGCTTCTAAACGCCTTTCTCCTCGACGTGGCGATCTTTGCCTGGTGCGCGCCGCTCATCGCGCTGCTCGGCCTCGCGGTTGCGCTGGCGCGCGATGTGCGGGCGCCCGCGGCCTATCCGCTGAAGCTGTTCGCCGTCGTCTATACGGATGTGTTCCGGGGTCTGCCGGTCATCCTCGTGATCTATCTCATCGGCTTTGGCGTCCCAGGGCTTGGCCTGCCGAGACCGTGGAACTCGCCCTATATCTGGGGTTCGCTCGCGCTGATCCTTGTCTATGCCGCTTACGTGGCCGAGGTGATCCGGTCCGGGATCGAGTCGGTGCACGAGAGCCAGCGCGCGGCGGCGGCCTCGCTCGGGCTCAGCGAACGCGACACGATGCGCTATGTTGTGCTGCCCCAGGCCATCCGGCGGGTCGTCCCGGCGAACATGAACCTGTTCATCGCCCTGCAGAAGGACGTTGCGCTTTTGTCGTTCATCGGCCCCGTCGAGATCTTTCGACAGGCCGGTGTGTACAAGGCGCTTCTGGCGAACTTCACGCCCTATGTCGGGGCGGCACTCATCTTCCTTGCCATCACGATCCCGGCGACACGCTATGCGGATTACCTGCTGAACAAGCAAAGGCGCGCGCGCTCGTGACCCCGCTGCTGGAGCTGCGGGGGGTGCGCAAGGCCTTTGGCGAGAACGCGGTGCTGCGGGGGATCGACCTGACCGTGGCCCGCGGCGACATGGTGTGCCTGATCGGGGCGTCGGGCTCCGGCAAGTCCACGCTCCTGCGCTGCATCAACCTGCTGGAGCCGATCGACGACGGCGAGGTGCTGCTGGGGGGAACCGACATCTCGGTGCCCGGGCTGGACCCGCGCCCGGTGCGGGAGCGGATCGGGATGGTGTTCCAGAGCTTCAACCTGTTCCCGCACATGGATGCCGTCGAGAACGTCATGCTCGCGCCGCGCCGCGTGAAAGGCCTTTCGCGCGAGGCGCTGCGCCCCCGTGTCGAGGATCTGTTCCGGCGCTTCGGCCTCGCGGACCGGATGGCGCATTATCCCGATCAGTTGTCGGGGGGGCAGCAGCAGCGGGTTGCGATTGCCCGGGCGCTTGCGATGGAGCCCGAGATCATGCTGTTCGACGAGGTCACCTCTGCCCTGGATCCGGAGCTGGTGGGTGAGGTGCTGGACGTCCTGCGCGACCTGCGGGCCCAGGGCATGACGATGGTGTTTGCGACCCACGAGATGGGTTTCGCCCGGGAACTGGCCGACAAGGTCTGCTTTCTGGAGGCAGGCGAGATTCTGGAGGAAGGGCCGCCGGAGGCGCTGTTCGGGGCGCCCCAGCGCGAACGCACGCGCGCCTTTCTGTCCCGGGTGCTGTGACGACGGTCGGGCGCCAGCCATCAGATGATTTCGGACTTCAAGCCCTCGGTCGAGAGGCCCTCCAGCCGCGGCATCAGGTTCAGAAGGTCCTGCGTGTAGGGGTGCTTCGGCGCGGCAAACAACTGCTCGGTCGATGCCACTTCCACCAGCTTGCCGTTCTTCATCACGCCGATCCGGTCGCACATCTGCCGGACGACGGGCAGGTCATGGCTGATGAACAGCATCGTCAGCCCAAGATGTTCCTGCAGGTCCTTCAGGATGTTGAGGATCTGCGCCTGAATGGAGACGTCGAGCGCCGATGTCGGCTCGTCGCAGATCAGGAAGCGCGGCTGCGTCGCCAGGGCCCGCGCGATGGAGATCCGCTGCCGCTGGCCGCCGGAGAACTCATGCGGATAGCGCCGCCCGGCCTCGGCGCCAAGGCCCACGCGTTCGAGCAGTTCGTCCACCCGGGCCCGCACCGCGGGGCCTTCGAGCAGACGATGATGCAGCACGGGCTCGGCGATGATGGCATCGACGCGCATCCGCGGGTTCAGGCTGGAGAACGGATCCTGGAAGATCATCTGGATCTGGCGCCGGTAGGCCTGCAGATCGGCCGGGTTCTTCTGGGCGACGATGTCGGTGCCATCGAAGTAGATATGGCCTTCATCCACCGGATAGAGCGCGGCAATCATGCGGGCGACGGTAGACTTGCCGGACCCGCTTTCGCCGACGAGGCCGAACACCTCGCCGTCGCGGATCTCGAAGCTGACATTGTCGACGGCCGTAAACCAGCGCCGGTTCGACGGGAGCAGCGCCCGCCGTTCGAGGAACCGCTTGGTGACCCCCTCCACCTGCAGGAGCGTCCCCGTCGTGGACTTTTTCGGCGCAGTCCAGTTGCGGGCGAGGTCCTCGATCTTGAACTCGATCTGGCGGCCCCCATAGGCCAGCTGGGGGAACCGGTGCACGCGTAATGTGGGGCGCGGCACGGCCGCGATCAGGGACTTCGTGTATTCGTGCTGAGGCGTGCCGAGCACCTGACTGGTCGGACCGCTCTCCACCACTTTGCCCTGATACATCACGGTCACCATGTCCGTGGTGTCGGCAATCACGCCCATGTCGTGGGTGATCAGGATCACCCCGACCTGCCGCTCCCTGGCCAATTCCTTGATCAGGTCGAGGATCTGGGCCTGGATCGAGACGTCGAGCGCCGTGGTGGGCTCGTCGGCGATGATCACCTCCGGCTCGGAGCAAAGCGCGAGGGCGATCACCACGCGCTGGCGCATCCCGCCTGAGAACTGGTGCGGGTACTGCTTCACACGCACATCGGGGTTGGGAATGCCGACGCGGTCGAGCAGCGTGACGGCACGGCGGGCGGCCTCGGCGTCGGACACCTTGAGGTGGAGCTTCATCGTCTCCACCAGCTGCTCTTCCACCGTCAGCAGCGGATTGAGCGAGGTCAGCGGGTCCTGAAAGATCATCGAGATCCGGGCGCCGCGCAAGGCGCGCATCCCTTCCGCGTCGCGGCCGCTGATCTCTTCGCCCTGGAAGTTGACGGTGCCGCCGGAGATGAAGCCGGGCGGTTCCAGAAGCCCCATCACCGCGGCGCCTATGGTGGACTTGCCCGCGCCGGATTCGCCGACCAGACCGTGGATCTCGCCAGGCTTCACGACGAGTTTGGCGTTATCCACGGCGACGAACACGCGGTGCCGGGTTGGAAAGTGCACCGACAGATCGTCGATCTGAAGCAGCGCGTCCGTCATTTCAGCCTCGGGTTCAGGGCATCGCGCAGCCAGTCGCCCAGCAGGTTCACCGATAGGGCGAGGGCGAGCAGCGTCAGGGCCGGGAACAGCAGAATCCACCACTCGCCCGAGAACAGGAAACCTTGCCCAATCCGGATGAGCGTGCCGAGCGAGGGTTGCGTGGGGGGCGCGCCGACGCCCAGAAACGACAGCGTGGCCTCGGCGATGATGGCAAGCGCGAGCGAGATCGTCGCGATCACAAGAACCGGCGACAGCACATTGGGCAGGATGTGGCGCACCATGATCGCCGGGCCGGAGCGGCCGATCAGGCGGGCGGCGGCGACGTATTCCTTGTTCTTCTCCACAAGCGTCGCGCCGCGCACGACCCGGGCGAACTGCACCCAGTCGGACAGCCCGATCGCGAGGATCAGCACCCAGATCGCCATCTGGTCGCGATACTCGATGGGGGTGATGCCCTTGGCGATCCCGAAGATCAGCATCGCCACAAGGATCGCGGGGAAGGTCAGCTGCACATCGGCGATGCGCATGATCACCGTCTCCGTCCAGCCGCCGACATAGCCCGCGATGAGCCCCAGCGTGACGCCCAGGATCATCGCGAACACGACCGCGGCGAAGCCCACGAAGAGCGAGATGCGAAGCCCGAAGAGGATGGTGGAGAAGACGTCGCGCCCCTGATCGTCGGTGCCGAGCCAGAACGTCTCGCCGGTGAAGGCATTGGGCGCCATCGGCGCGGTGAAGCCGTTCATCAGGTTCAGCGTGGCCGGGTCGAACGGATCGAACGGCGCGATCAGCGGGGCGAAGATCGCGCTCAGCACCAGCACCGCCATCACCGTCAGCGAGATCACCGCGACGGGGGAGCGGCGGAACTTCCACGCGAAGTCGGACTGCCACGCGCGGGCAAGGGCGGAGGGGGCGGGGCGGGGCGCCGGGGTAGGCCTGGCTTGGATGTCGGCCATATCAGTTCGCCTTTCCGGAATCGACGCGCAACCGGGGGTCGATTGCGAAGTATAGAAGGTCGACGATCAGGTTGATGCCGACGAACATGACAGAGATCAGCATCAGATAGGCCGCCATCACGGGGATATCGACGAACTGAATTGCGTTGATGAAGAGCAGCCCGACACCGGGCCATTGGAACACCGTCTCGGTGATGATCGCGAAGGCGATGATCGAGCCGAGCTGCAGGCCGGTGATGGTGATCACCGGGACCATCGTGTTCTTCAGCGCATGGCGGAAGTTCACGCTGCGCTCCTTCAGGCCGCGGGCCCGGGCGAAGCGGATGTAATCCTGCCGCAGCACTTCCAGCATCTCGGACCGCACAAGGCGCATGATCAGCGTCATCTGATAGAGCCCGAGCGTGATCGAGGGCAGGATGAGCGCGAGCAGGCCGCTTTGCGTCAGAAACCCTGTGCTCCACCAGCCGATCTGCACCGTGTCGCCGCGCCCGAAGGAGGGCAGCCAATCCAGCTCCACCGAGAAGAGGTAGATCAGCAGAATGCCGATCAGGAAGGTGGGCAGAGACACACCGATCAGCGACACGGTCATGATCACGTTCGACATCACGCCGTTGCGCCGGATCGCGGTGAAGACGCCGAGGCCGATGCCGAGGACCATGGCAAAAACGCCCGACACGAAGGCCAGTTCCAGCGTCGCCGGCACCCGTTCGGCGATGATATCCGCCACCGGCCGCCCCTGGCGGTAGGAAATGCCGAAATCGCCCTGAACGGCGTTCTGAAGAAACTTCCAGTATTGCACCGGGAAGGGCTGATCGAGCCCGAGCTGCGTGCGCAGCCGCTCGATGTCGGCCTGCGTCCGCTCCTGGCCCAGCATGTTGTCGATCGGGTCGCCGACAAAGGTGAACATCGAGAACGCGACAAGGCCCACGACCAGCAAGACGATGATCGACTGAAAGACGCGGCGGAGGACGAAAGAAAGCATTCGGCAAAATCCGATTAACGAGCGACGTGGTCAAGGTT
Organism: Pseudomonadota bacterium; assembly: GCA_038757905.1. Classification (GTDB taxonomy): domain Bacteria; phylum Pseudomonadota; class Alphaproteobacteria; order Rhodobacterales; family Rhodobacteraceae; genus HLUCCA09. Next base: position 18,377 of record JBCDGG010000007.1, read on the forward strand.
GATCTTGGGTCCGCTGGTTCAGAAATGCGTGCAGTAAGGGGCCGATCCGCCAGGCCCTCTCCAATCCGGCCGCAAAACGCCAGCCATCGGGGCCGCCCGTCACCTTGTCTTCGGTCGCCAGCTCGTAAAGCTCCGGGCAGGCGGCATGGCTGAACTCCGGCCCGTCCTTTACCGCGGCCGCAACCGCCCCCTTGAGGTGCGCCCTGAAGGTTTGCGCGGGCCAGAGCCAGCTGTCGGGCTTCTTGGCATCGTCATAGATCGCGCTGCCGAGAAAGCCGGACAGCGCGCCGATCACCAGTTTCGCGACGGTGGAGACATCCTCGGCGGGCACGACAAGGGGGCTGCTCTCGCGTGCAAGCTCGCTTCCGAGCCACAGCGTGAACTCCAGCAGGTACCAGTTGATCAGCGCGATCAGGCTGAACAGGGCAGCGATCCATCCATAGGCCAGAAGGGCACCGACGACGAGCATTGCACGCGTGACCGGCGTGCGGGTGCGCAGGCGCGCCAGCGCGGCCCGCCCGATCAGGCCGGCCGCGACCGCCAGGACAAGCGTGGTTCGGATCGCCGGGCCGTCCTCGGCGTAATAGGCGAAGAGGCCATACAACGTGGCGATCAGAATGACGGAGAGGTCGAAGATCCGCGCCATCCCCGGCTACTTCAGGACGGTGCCGTTGAGTTCGTACCAGTGCTGCGGGCTGTGATCGCAGATGAGGATCAGACGCCCGTCCGTGGGATGGTTGCCGAAGTCCAGCGGCGAGGTGCCCACCCCGCGGCTGCACCCTTTCAGAACTCGGGTCAGCGCCATTTTGGGCGCCATGGCGATGAGGCGCGACTGATGCAGGGCGACGTTGCCGGAGATGCCTTCGGAAGATTGCAGAAAGCCCGACAGCGCGTTGGTGAGCTTCAGGTACTCCTGCGTGTCCTCGAGCGAGGCATCCTCCCGCAAGAGGCCCGAGGCGCGCATCGTTTCGAGATCGTCCATCGGTGTGCTCCACGTTATCCTAACGTAAAGCTACACGAAAGAAGGGGTCGGGTCATCGTCCCGCCCCCTTCAGGTGTCTAATCCGGCTTGCGCGTCAGTTCACCGTCACCCAGCGCAGGATGAAGAAGTTGTCCGGGCGCTGCGTCAGCGCAATGGTGTCGCGCGCGCCCCAGACCAGCGGCTGCACATAGAGCGGGGCGTAGACGGCGTCACTCGCGATGATGCCGGCCACCTCGTCAATCATGCCCTGGCGGGCGCTGTCGTCGATCTCTGACTGGATCATCGGCAACAGCTCGTCGACCCGAGCATTCGAGTAGCCGCCGAAGTTCCAGGTGCCGAGGCGTTCGCCCGGCGTATGGACGAGAAAGCGGATCGGATGCTCATGATCGAACGTCCCGGGCGACCAGCCCAGCAGGTAGGCATCGAAATTGTCCTCGCGCAGCTCGGGCCAGTAGTTCCGCACCGGCATCGCGTCGAGTTCGGCTTCGATGCCGACCTGAGCCAGCATGGATACGATCGCCTGGCACACGGCCTCGTCGTTCAGGTAGCGGTCATTGGGGCATTTCAGCCCGAAGCCGAAGCCCTCGGGGTAGCCGGCATCGGTCAGGAGCGAGCGGGATAGGTCCGGATCGTAGGCCGGACGGTCGATCCCGGCGGAGAACCCGCGCATCGCCGGCGAGACGAGCTGCGAAGCCGGCTCGGCATTGCCGCGCATGATCGTCTGCAGGATTGCGGGCACGTTGACGGCATGGGCAACGGCCTGTCGCACGCGCACATCCGCGAACGGATTGGCCTCGCCTTCATTGGCCCCGTATTTCAGAGCGTCATGGTCATGCGCGAAGCCGAGCATGATCACCCGCGCTTCGATGCCCTGGATCACCTGCACCCCATCCTCGCCCGACAAGCGTTCGGCATCCTGGATGGGGACGGGGTTGATCATGTCGACATCGGCCGACAGGAGTGCGGCCACCGCTGTGGCCGGGTTCTGGATCGGCGTGAAGGTCGCCCGCGTAATGTTGTGCTCGGGCTCGCCCCACCAGTCGGCGAAGGGTTCGAGCACGGTCTGCAGTCCCGGCTGACGGTCCACCAGCATGAAGGCGCCCGTGCCATTGGTGGCCAGGGTCGCGGCATTCTCGGCGTCTTTGGCCGGCAGTTCGGCGCCGACCTCGGCGGCCCAGCCGCTGTCGAGGATCATCCAGTTGGCGATGCTGTCTGGGAAGATCGGGTTGGGCGCCGACGTCATGAAGTCGACCGTGAAGTCGTCGACCTTCACCACGTCGGAGACCGGTGCAAACCACGACGCCACGTCGGATTGCTCGGAAGCCGCGCGCTCGTAGGAGAAGATCACATCGTCCGCGTCGAACGCTTCGCCGCCGTGGAACGTCACGCCTTGACGCAGCGTGAACCGCCAGCCCTCGCCGTCGCCGATCGGTTCCCATGCCGTGGCGAGGGCAGGCTCGATGCCCATATCCTTGCCCCGCCGGACGAGCCCTTCATACACGTTGTTGAGAAAGCCCAGAACGGGGGCTGACGAGACGGCGTGCGGATCCATCGTCTGCGGGTCCGTCTGGCCGGCCCAGCGAAACTCCTCGGAAATGGCAGATAGGGGCAACACGGCGAAGGCCGCGGCCACGAAGGTCAGACGGGTCATGGTGGTCTCCAGTTTGCTTGGCCGACCGTGGCAGGCTGTCGCATCCGGCGCAACTGAGAACACCCTTTCGTGATGCGCGCTGTCCGTCCGGACACTTTGTGGGGGTCTTTCGGTCAATCCGCGCCAGGTCGGTGGCATGCCAAGGGATGGCGGCGCTGGAGGCCCCGTGCCGGGTTGCCGTGACCCGGTCCTTCGTCCTGAGTGCGGAGTCGAGGACGGAGGAGCGGTGTCCCACCGGCCGGTCCCGCCCGGCCTACCCCGTCCGGGAGTCAGAGAGAGACCCCAATCCAACGACCAAGGGAGGGGCTGCTACCTCGGCATAGCCAAGCGTCCGCTGCCGGCTCGGTCGCTGCACATCCGCGCCGCGTCCACGGCGCGCGCATTATTGGAGGAAGAGACTTCCAGGCTCGGTTTGCGGGGCAGGCGCGCTCCAAAGTCCGACGACATCTACGCCGCCCGAATGACCGCGGACAAACCGCAGGTGATCCCCCCATGGCTATCCCAGGTCCTGGGTCTCCGCCGCGCGGGGCCCGGTCGTGCCGTCCGCCAATGCAGGATCAGAGGCCACGTCGTGCGCTGGCCCACCAAGGTCCGGGACTACTGAGCCGGCCCTTCGCGGCGAGCACCCTGGCCAAGATGTAGTCTCGAGATTTCATCGTGGTCCCGTGCTCCACCTGCCTCCGGCTCCATCGCCCTGCCGCCACAGAGACCGCGACGGCTCGCAGTCGGAGCAACCAAGGGCCGACGTTGACCTTGCATTGTTCTGCCGGCTTGGGTACTGCCCCTGCCACGGTCGGAGTGTAGCTCAGCCTGGTAGAGCACTGTCTTCGGGAGGCAGGGGTCGTGAGTTCGAATCTCGCCACTCCGACCATGATTTCAAAGCGTTAGTCATTTGGCCGGAATCCCCGTCCTAGTTTCGCCCCAGATTGGCGGTCCATGGCGTCGGCAGCGGCGGCCACGAAGTCCGGATGGTGGTGCCAATACGTGCGGCGCAGTTCTTCCGGAGTCACGCCGAAGAAGGCGCTCGCGTCCTCAATCCGAACACCGCGCTGCATGGCCCATGTGATCGCCGTATGCCTGAGCACGTGAGGGGTGACGCCCTGGCCAGATAGGTCCGCCCGGCGCACTGTCGCGTTCCACGCTATCTTGATCGAATCGACGCGCGCGCCCCGATGTTCAATCACCCAAAAGCTTCCTCCTGCCTTCCATCGGCGGCAACACGGGACATCTGCAAGGCCGACAGGCCCTTGGACGCGTTCACGAACAAGCAGATCGCCCCGAGAAGGTCGACGAAGGAAAGTTTGCGCGAGGCGAAGATCGTCTCGGAGGTCACGCTGAACTGCTTATTGCAAGCCGCGCACTTGAACCGCCGCCGGCTCGAAAGGTCATAAACGTCGACGCAACCACAGGCCGGGCAGGCCGGAGCCCCGTTTGTCTCCGGCCAACGCAAACGGCAGAACCGTTGGTAGGCAGCCTCTTTGCCTTCCGAGAAGACCGACTTCAGCGACAGCGTTCTTGCAGCTTCCGAAAAGAGAAAATGCTGCGCAATGGCGACCTCATAGTGAAAAAAGTTCATGCTATGTTCTTACCACAGCCGCCAATCAAGCCTTTGGTGCATTTGCTACCTATCTGTCACATCCCGCATGGTTTTACGGCCGTTTCTTGAAGAGCTCCGGCTTGTGATGGTGCCAATCCTTGAGGGCTTCCATAGGCGGTTGGCCTTTCAGCTCGGATTGCGGGAACTGGGACCCTGGCGTCGCGACTACAATCACGTCCGCCCGCATTTCTCACTCCGCAACCATACACCCGCCCAAGCGCGCGGGACGCTTGCGCTAACTGAGGGCTCCGCGCCCGGCGCGCTTGCCCAAACCGACCACGAAAGCTGCGAAATCCAAATCTGCAGAATCTCGCTATGAACGAGGGACCAACTGCGGACAGGTCACTCATGAATCGGGGCGATTGGGCGCCAAGACGGCACGCCACTGCCTCGCCTCTGTTCGCCCTCGGCACGGGTGTCGCACATCGATGTGCCGTGGGTTGGGCAGAGAGGAAGCTACCGCACGACGATGCGCGTGCCGTAGCCGATACGGGGGAGCATCCAGAGGAGGTGATCGCGCCGGAAGGCCAGGCATCCTTCGGTCGGGTGGCCGCGCCGGCGCCAGATGTGCAGGAAGATCGCGGACCCGCGGCCGGGAACGCCGTCGGGCCAGTTCCAGTCCGTGAGCAAGATCACATCGTAGAGCGGATCCGCCCGCCGCAGCCGCTCGTGCGACGCGGCATAGGGCGCGCGCACGAGGCTGTTATACGCACCGTCGCCCGGATCGTCCGACCAGAGGTCGCGCAGACCGATGGGAACGGCCCAGGGCACCGGTTTTGCGAGACGATCGGGCCTGTACATCAGGCCGACGATGCGGTGCACACCGACCGGCGTCGCGCCGTCGCCTTCCCGCTTGATCCGTCGCGTACCGCCGGATCCCTTCACGGCCGGAATGCGCCGCCCGTGAAAGCGGACGCCCATCGGCGTCAGCACGAGATCCCGCGCGCCGACGGCCCTCACGGCAGATGGCCGGACTTCGCAAGCTTGGTGGCGAGGTACTCCGCGTTCTGGGGGGTCTCGCCGACGCGCAGGGGAACCCGTTCGGTCACCTCGGTACCGTGCTCCTCCATCATCGCGATCTTGGCGGGGTTGTTCGTCATCAGGCGCACCCGGGCGATGCCCAGGGCCTTCAGAAGCGCCGATCCGATCCGGAAATCGCGCTCGTCATCCTCGAACCCCAGCCGGTGGTTGGCCTCGACGGTGTCGAAGCCCTGATCCTGCAGGGCATAGGCGCGCATCTTGTTGGCAAGCCCGATCCCGCGGCCCTCCTGATTGAGGTAGAGCAGCATGCCCCCGCCCTCGGCGCGCATCGTCTCCAGCGCGGTATGGAGCTGCGGGCCGCAATCGCATTTCAGCGAGCCCAGAATGTCCCCGGTGAAGCAGGCCGAATGCAGACGCGTCAGAACCGGCTGCGCGCGATCGGGCGCGCCGATCTCCACGGCATAATGCTCCACCCCGCCGTCATCGGGGCGGAAAACATGCAGCCGCCCGGCACCGGCGAGGGCCATCGGCAGGCGGGCATCGATGACCGGGCGATAGTGCGCTCCGTCCGCGGGGGGATGATCGGTGGCGAGGAAAAGGCGGGTGAGGCCATCGGTGCGCGCGCCAAGGGGGGCGACGAGCACCGCGGGGAGTACCTGCGCCTCCTTCGCCAGAACGAGCGCGGCGCGCGCAAGCCCCGCCTCGCCTGTCCTCAGCGTGTGAAACGGGCCTTTCATGGGGACGTCCAGGTCGCTCGCCGGGTCGGCGACTGCGCGCGCCCAGGACAGGCTCGCCCCGCGCGGCAGTTCGATCCGCGCGAGATCGCCATCATAGGCACGGGCCTTCAGCGTCTCCGCCCGTCGCACGGTCACGGCAAGGATGGCGCCCGCGCGCAAGGCCTCGAACCGGTCGGGCGACACCGTCTCGATCGCGACGACGAGAGCCGACGCCGTGCCGTCATCCAGGATCACGGGCAGCCCGAGCCTGAGGTCGGCGCGGGCCCGGGCGCGGCGCTCGGCCGGGCTCGGCGCAAGGGGAGAGGGCGAGGCGGTCATGGTGAGGCTCGGCACACGGTTTCGGGCCAGATGTAGCCGCGACGCCCGCAAATTGAAACATATCCGCCCCTTGCGACACATCGGCGTGAGCAGATGTAGCTTTTCTTGTCGCTGCGCCCTGCGCCCCCGATCTGGCCTCTAACGGATGGAGGTTCAGCAATGCCAACGCTCAAGAGAATTCTGCTCGTCGACGATGACGAGGACCTGCGCGAGGCCCTTAGCGAACAGTTGGTGATGACGGAGGACTTCGACGTCTTCGAAGCCGGCAGCGGCTCCGAGGCGATGGAGAAGACCCGGGAAGGGCTCTACGACCTTGTCATCCTCGATGTGGGTTTGCCCGACACCGACGGGCGCGAGCTTTGCCGCGTGCTGCGCAAGCAGGGGGTGAAATGCCCCGTCGTCATGCTCACCGGGCACGATTCCGATGCGGACACGATTCTGGGCCTCGACGCGGGCGCCAACGATTACGTGACCAAGCCGTTCAAGTTTCCCGTTCTGCTGGCACGGATTCGCGCGCAGCTGCGCCAGCACGAGCAATCGGAGGACGCGGTGTTCCAGCTTGGGCCCTACACCTTCAAGCCCGCCATGAAGATGCTGATCGACGACAGTGAGCGCAAGATTCGCCTGACCGAGAAAGAGACGAACATTCTGAAGTTTCTCTATCGGGCCTCCGAAGGTGTTGTGGCCCGCGATGTGCTGCTCCACGAGGTATGGGGCTACAATGCCGGCGTCACCACCCACACGCTGGAGACGCACATCTACAGGCTGCGGCAGAAAATCGAGCCGGATCCGTCGAATGCGCGGCTTCTGGTGACGGAGAGCGGCGGATACCGGCTGGTGGCATAGCACGCATCGGAACCGGATCGGAAAAGATTCCGCTGCGGCATTCTTTGATGATCTGGATCAAACTTTTGTTCATTTCTGTGTGTTAGCCATTAGCTATTAGAGATCCCCTTGCCGCACCGGGGTAATGATGCGGCACCTCCCTGTTGGACTGGCCGGGGCCTTTGTGCCCCGGCTTTTTTTGTCTCAGGCCCCCTTTTTGCTCCGTGAGGCGGCGCGCCCGGCCGGGCGCGGCGGCAAGGGGGATTTCCCTTGGCGATTGGGTATGCCAAACCACAGGTAATACCTTGGGAGCAGAACAATGGGTGATGTCTTGCGCCATTGCACCGGCTTGCCAGCGGTGACCTTCGCTGCGGGGGACACGGTGTTGAGCGAGGGTATGGCAGGGCGCGGCCTCTTCATCCTGATCGAAGGCACGGTGGCCGTCAGCAAATCAGGGGTCGAGGTGGCGCGCGTTTCGGAGCCGGGCGCGGTGTTCGGCGAGATGTCGGCGCTGCTGGATCTGCCAGTTTCGGCGACTTTGACGGCGGTCGTGCCGACAACGGCCTATCTGTCGTCCGACGCGATCGAGTTCTTCTCTCAGGCCCCCGCGGTTGCGGTGCACACGGCCCGCCTCGTCGCGTCGCGGCTGCACCATGCCACGCGCCATCTGGCCGAGGTGCAAGCCCGATCGAAAGGGCGCACTGGCCCCCTGTCGGTCGTGGACCGGATCCTTGAGGCGATGATCGATCCTCCGCCCAGAGGCGCGCGCCTGCTCGACGATCCCCGCGACGATCCCCGGTTCTGAAGCGTCGACCGGCGCGGTCCTGAGCGTTCAGCGGCCGTTCCCACAGTCTACCGGACATGCAGCCCAGTGAGGTGTTGGGCATACAAGGCCTGGGTTCGCGATCCGTGCCTGTCGCGGCGCGCGTCGCTCGGACGCGGCTGAAAACGGGCGGGGGACAGCCAAGCGCAGTGTCGATTGAGCCCGGACTTGCCGTCTCGGTTCGCCGTCGCAGGCGCGGCCGGTGTCCCGCTCGGTCGAACGGCGGCGCCGGGCGGGGCGGGTACCTACCCTGCACCGCCCCGTTCCGGCATGGCAGCAATGTGCAGATCGCAGGCGTTGCGGGGGGATGCCAGCTTGCGCAACCGCGAGGGCGATGGTTGAAGGAGGCGAGCCTTGCCGGAGCCCGACGATGCCCTTCACCCTAGCCACCTGGAACATCAACTCCGTCCGTTTGCGCGAGGCGCTTGTGCGTCAGCTGATGCGCGAGGAGGGGCCGGACATCCTGTGCCTGCAGGAATGCAAAAGCCCTGTCGTGTAGTTCCCCGACTTCGCCAAGCTCGGCTACGGCTATGTCGTGGCCCGCGGGCAAAAGGGCTACAACGGCGTCGCGATCTTCTCCAAGGTCCCGATCCGCGAGGTGGGCGCCTTCGATTTTGCCAGCCTTGGGCATGCGCGCCATGTCTCGGCCGAGATCGAAGGCGCGGGCGTCGTGATCCACAACTTCTACGTCCCCGCGGGCGGCGATGTGCCGGATCGCGAGAAGAACGAGAAGTTCGGCCAGAAGCTCGACTACGTGACAGAGATGCGCGACTGGTTCCGCGAAGATCGCCCGGAAAAGTCCGTCCTCGTCGGTGACCTGAACATCGCGCCGTTGGAAGATGACGTGTGGAGCCACAAGCAGCTTCTCAAGGTCGTGTCGCACACGCCCGTCGAAGTGGAGCATCTGGACGCGGCCCAGGAAGCAGGCGGCTGGGTCGATGTAACCCGCCGAGATCTTCCGGAGGGCAAGCTTTATTCGTGGTGGTCCTACCGGTCGCCGAACTGGGACGCCGCGGACAAAGGGCGCCGGCTGGACCATATCTGGGCCTCGCCGGACATCGCCGGCGCCGCGCATTCGTCGAAAATCCTGCGCCATGTGCGGGGTTGGGATAAGCCATCGGACCATGCCCCGGTCTTCGCGACCTTCGATCTTTAGCATCGGTCTGCGGTCGCCGGATGCCCAAGCGAGGCGCGCGAAACGGGCGTGCACCTTGCGCCGGTGGCTGGCCTGAGCCATCTAAGCTGTCGACTCACGAAACCCCGAGGAGGGACTCATGATCGAACTCGGACAGTCCAAGCCCGCCGCCAACGGTGGAGACGACCTCGTCAAGGACAGCACGGAAGCCACCTTCATGGCCGACGTCGTCGACGCGTCGATGACCGTTCCGGTCATCGTCGATTTCTGGGCGGCCTGGTGCGGTCCGTGCAAAACGCTCGGCCCGATGCTCGAAGAGGCGGTCCGGGCTGCGGGCGGCAAGGTCAAGATGGTGAAGGTCGATATCGACCGGAACAAGCAGATTGCGGCGCAGTTGCGCATCCAGTCGATCCCGACGGTCTATGCGTTCTGGCAGGGCCAGCCCGTCGACGGGTTTCAGGGCGCCGTCCCGCAATCGGAGATCAAGGCGTTCATCGACCGGCTGACCGAGCTGTCGGGCGGCGCCGGCGGTGAGGACGGCGGCCTGGAGGAGGCCATCGCCGCCGCGGAAGAGATGCTGGACCAGGGCGCGGCCGTCGATGCGGCGCAGACCTTCGCGGCGATCCTGGGCGAGGACGCAGAGAATGTCCGCGCGCTGGCCGGGCTCGCCCGGGCGCATCTGGCGCTGGGCGAGGTCGACAAGGCCGATGGCCTGCTGTCCACCGCGCCAGAGGCCAGTTTCAACGCGCCCGAACTGGAAGCCGTCCGCGCGCAGATCGACCTTGCGCGCCAGGCCCAGAAGGCAGGCCCGCTGGAGGAGCTCAAGGCCCGGATCGACACGAATGCCGACGATCACGAGGCCCGGCTCGATCTGGCCATGGCCCTGCATGCCGCCGGTCAAACCGAGGATTCGGTCGAGGCGCTCCTGGAGCTCTTCCGCCGGGACAGGGAGTGGAACGAGGGCGCCGCCAAGACGCAGCTCTTCAAGATCTTCGATGCCCTCCCCCCGCAGGATCCCATTGTTCTGAAGGGGCGCCGGCGCCTGTCGTCGATGATCTTCGCCTAACGGAGGCGGCCATCGGATTGCCCAAAGCGCCGTGGCCGCTACGTGTCGCCTATGATGTCGTTCTCCGATCTCCCCGACACCATCTCGGTGTTTCCGCTGCCCGGCGCCCTGTTGCTGCCCCGCGCGCGCCTGCCGCTGCATATCTTCGAACCGCGCTATCTGGCGATGCTTGACGATTGCCTGAAAACGAAAGAGCGGCTGATCGGCATGGTTCAGCCGCGCGAGGTGCCCGGCGGCGGCGATCCGCGTCTGCAGGCGATCGGGTGCGCCGGCCGGCTGACGGCCTTCTCCGAGACGGAGGACGGCCGCTATATGATCACGCTCAGCGGGATCTCGCGGTTCCGCGTGGTATCGGAAGTGGAAGGGTTCACCCCCTACCGCCGGGCGGAGGTCGAATGGGCGGGGTTCGACCGTGACCTCGGCTCTGCCGAGTCGGATCCGGACTTTGACCGGGAGCAGTTTCTCGACCTGCTGTCGCGCTTCTTCGAGGCGCGCTCGCTGTCCACGGACTGGGACAGCCTGAAGGAGGCGGATGAGGAGCTTCTGATCAATTCGCTGTCGATGCTCTGCCCGTTCGAGACCGAGGACAAGCAGGCATTGCTGGAAGCTCCATCGCTCTCCACCCGGCGCGAGACGCTGGTGACTCTGATCGAGTTCGCGTTGCGGGGCGGCGGCACTGGCGAAGGCCGCGAGGCGATCCAGTGAGCAAGGACGGCGCGCCCGACGGGCAGGACATCCCGCGCCCGGTCTATGACCGGCACATGCTGGAAGTGCTTGTGTGTCCGCAAACCCATGCCCAGCTGACCTTCGATGCCGAGAAGCAGGAACTGATCTCGCGCGCGGCGCATCTCGCCTATCCGATCCGCAACGGTATTCCGGTGATGCTGGTCGACGAGGCGCGCCCGCTCGACGATTGAGCACTCGGCGCCCGATGGGCGCGCTGGCGACGAGTGACGCGTTTGTGAAGCCGGATGGCTGCGCTCCTAGCCGATGTTAGCGTACAAAGACGGCGGGACACGCCCGGTCATGCGGGGGTGAAGACGCAACGGATACGATAGGCACGCGATGATGTCGCCGCTTCTTTCGCGCCGCGGGCTCTTGCTCGCGTCCGGGGCCACTGCGCTCGGGGTCGGCGCGGCCATGGCCCTGGGTGGGCGCAACTTGTTCTACGACGTCCTCACCGAGACGGTGGAGGGCGACCGGATCGATGCCCCCACGGCCCATCGGCGCGCGAGGGGGGGAGATCTGCTGTTGATCGACATTCGCCGGCCTGAGGAATGGGCCTCCACCGGGGCGGGCGAAGGCGCTCACAAGGTGGACATGCGCCGCCCGGACTTTGCCGATGCGGTCCTTGCCATTGCCGGTGGCGACCCCGCGCGGCCCATCGCCTTCATCTGTGCGCGCGGCGTCCGGTCGGCGCGGGTGTCGAACGATATGATCGCGGCGGGCTTCTCCCGGATCATCGACGTGCCGGAGGGCATGCTCGGCTCGTCCGCCGGCCCGGGATGGATCGCGCGCGGCCTCCCGTTGGAGCGCGGATGATGCGCGGTTGGCTGGCGGCCGCTGCCCTTGCCCTGTCCCTCGGCACCGCTCCGGCACAAGCCGCATGCGGCATCGGCGAGCCTGCATGCGATGTGCCCATGGGCAGCTACCACATTGCGACGCCGGACGGCCCCGGGCCCCATCCCACGGTCATCTTTCTGCATGGCTACGGGTCGAGCAGCGAAAGCTCGCTGCGTGTCGGCGCGCCGATGCTGGCGCGGGGGTATGCCGTGATCGGGCCCCAGGGCCTGCGGCGGGGAGACGGGGACGGCCCATCGAGCTGGAGCTTTCACCCAGAGTTTCCGCGAGCACGGGACGAGCGCGCCTTCCTGAAGGAGATCGTGGCGGATGCCGAGGCGCGGCATGGCATCGACCCGACCCGCATTCTGCTGACCGGATACTCCATCGGCGGGTCGATGACCTCCTACCTCGCCTGCGAGGATCCGGGTTTCGCCCGGGCCTATGCCCCTCTGGCCGGCGCGTTCTGGCGCCCGCATCCGCCGCTCGACGCCTGTGCCGGCCCGGTGGATCTGTTCCACACCCACGGATGGGTCGATGGCACGGTTCCCATCGAGGGGCGCCCGCTCGGCGGTGGGCGCATCCAGCAGGGCGACGTGTTCTACGCCATGCAGGTGTGGCGTGAGGTGAACGACTGCGCCGGGCTGAAGCCCGACAGCTTCGATATCGGTGAGCTCTATTGGCGCCGCTCGTGGGAGACCTGCGCTAACGGATCGCTTGAGTTCGCGCTGCATCCTGGCGGGCACGGCATTCCCAGGGGCTGGGCCAACATGGTGATCGACTGGTTCGAGACCCTTCCGCCAGCGGCCATTCGCTAGCTCACCCAAAGATCCCTGTGTCGCCCGCGCCCAGCGCTGGGTGGAAGTTGCAATACGTGCCCACGGCACGCCTCTGAAGCGGTGGGTGCCACGGATTACTCTGCGGCGATCATGGCACCGTCATCGAGCACCGCACGAAACTGCGCGCGGTTGCTGTGGGCGGCGCGGATGATGGGCGGGGTATTGAACACGTCGGGCGTGCCCAGCTGGCGGGCGAGCCACGAGGAGCGGGTCAGCTCCAGCGCTGACAGCGCCGAGAGGGGCACCGCGAAGGCCAGCGAGGTCGCGATGGGCAGAAGCCAGAGCGACACAACGCCTGTGGCCATGCCCGCCACCAGGAGCGCGCCCGTGATCGTTTCGAGCAGATGGAACCGCAGGAGCGTGCCCCAGCCGTGATTGCCGCCGCGTCGGCTCTGCGGCGCCCAGCGCTCGCGGAACCCGAGTGCCGTTCGCGCGACGGCCACGGTCTGCTGCACCATGAGGATGGGTGCGTAGAGGACTGACAGAACCACCTCCGTCGCGAAGGACAGAACGAACTGCGCCGTTCCCCCGAGGTCCTTCATGCGCAGGCCCGAGCGGCGCAGAACGAGCGCACCGCACAGCTTCGGCGCCAGAAGCATCGCGTACATGAAGAGCAGCAGCGACAGGCTGTTGAAGTGCGACATCTCCGGCCAGACGACCTGCGGATTGGCGCCGCTGAAATAGCGGATCACGTTCTGATCCTCGCCCGTGCCGATCAGGGCCCAGATCACCACGAGGGCGAACCACGCGGGCGACAACAGATAGCTCATCGCGCCGTGGAACAGATGGAACCGGGTGACCGGATGAAAGCCGCGTGCGGCCAGCAGCGTCAGATGCTGCAGGTTGCCCTGGCACCAGCGCCTGTCGCGGCGGACGAAGTCGACCAGCGTGGGCGGCACTTCCTCGTAGCTGCCGGTGATCCGCGGCACGAACCGTACGCCCCACCCGGCCCGCCGCAGGAGGCCGGCCTCGACAAAGTCGTGGCTGAGGATCAGCGCGCCCTTGGAGCGCAGCGTGTCGACGCGGGGCAACCCGGCACAGGACGCATAGGCCGCGGTGCGGATGATCGCGTTGTGACCCCAGTAGTTGCCTTCCCGGTCCGACCATGTCGCCAATCCTTCGGCAAGGGCGGCGCCATAGATGGTGGTGGCGAATTGCTGCACCCGGCCAAACACCGTGCTGGCCCCGAAGAGCCGCGGGAACGACTGGATGAGCCCGACGGCCGGATCCGCCGCCAACTCGTCGGTTAGCGCCACGATGGCATCGCCGGACATCAGGCTGTCGGCATCCAGCACGAGCATCGCTTCATAGGCCCCGCCCCAACGCTCTACCCATTCCGCGAGGTTGCCGACTTTCTTGTCGGTGTTCTCCGCCCGGCGGCGATAGTGAATCTCGGCCGTCCCCAGAAAGCGGGCGCGCAAGGTGGCGAAGGCGCGAAGCTCGGCCGCGGCGATGTCGGGGTCGCGCGTGTCCGACAGGATGAACAGCGTGTACCCGTGGGGATGGTCGATGGTGTCGAGCTCCTCCAGCATGGCGGCGGCATTGCCGAACACGTCCGACGGCTCCTCGTTGTAGATCGGCACCAGCAGCGCCACGGAGAGCGCGTCGCTCCCCTCCGCGATACGCGGCGCGGGCCGGGAGAAGAGGCGCACGATGCCGATCCCCGCGACGGCGACCGACAGACAGACCCAGAAGAACGTCATGGTGATCAGGCACAGAAGCGTGCCTTCCAGGCCCGAGAGGCCGCCAAGCGCGAACCAATCCGCAAGGGCCACACCGACGCCGACAGTCGCGGCGAGCACGGGAAGGAAGGTAACGAGTCGCCAGGCCCAGACCGCGCGCTTCGCGCGCATCCCCGGAGCAGCGCCGTCGCGATAGGGGCGGCGCAGGTCCTGAATGGGCCGGGGCAGGGGATGCTCCACCGGCATGCCGGGGGCAATGGTGTGCAGCCTGACGGGCGTGGTCATGCCGTCCACCGGTAGAGCCAGACCTCGGTCAGGGACGCGCCGCCCTTCACGAGCTGGGCGCGCAGCTCGGCCTGCTCCGCCCCCTCGGGATCGAACTTGAACGCAAGGCGCCAGCCACCGGTGCCCGGGTTTTTCTGCAACACGCCATCGGAGACGCTGCCCCGGTTGGAGGAAATGTGCCGCGTGATCCCTTCGAGATCGTCCGGCAGCCCGGCATGCGGGGCGAAGTCGACCGTGACGATGGAGTAGGGCCGTGTCTTGTCGTAGCCCTTGCCCATCCGGGTGTTCAACACCATGGCGACATCCCGCGGGCGTTGCGGCTCGTCCCCCCATTCCATGCGGTAGCTGAAGGCGTGCGGCGTGCCCGCCTGAAGCGGTATGCGCGGCCGCCAATAGGCAACGATGTTGTCGTAGATCTCCTTCTCCGCCGGGATCTCGACGAGCGTCACCGCGCCGTCTCCCCAATCCTCGCCCGGTACGATCCAGAGGGACGGCCTGCGTTGGTAATGCGCTTCCAGATCGGCGTAATCCTCGACGTCGCGCGCCCGCTGCATCAGGCCAAAGCCGCGCGGGCCACTGTCGACGAAACTCGACACCTGCAGGGTGCGGGGGTTGGCCAGGGGGCGCCACAGCAACTCGCCCGCCCCGTTCCAGACCATCAGCCCCTCGCTGTCGTGCACGGCCGGGCGGAAATCGTCGAAGCGAGTGCGGTTCGTCTCGTCGAACAGGAACATCGATGTGAGGGGCGCAATCCCGACATGATCGAGGCTCGTGCGGGGAAAGAGCGTCGCCTCGACATCGACGATCGTTTGGCTGCCCGGCATGATGGAGAAGAAGTAGGCGCCGGTCGTCGACGGGCCGTCGAGCAAGGCATGCACCTTGACCATCCGGTCGCCCGGGGCCGGCGTTTCTATCCAGAAATGGGTGAATTCCGGAAACTCCTCGCCGCGTGTGTCGGCGGTCTGCAGGGCGATGCCGCGCGCCGACAGGCCATAGCTCTGCCCTGTCGCGATGGCGCGAAAATAGCTCGCCCCCTGGAACACCATGAACTCGGTATAGATGTCCGGGCGCTCCAGCTCGGCGCGC
Source organism: Pseudomonadota bacterium (assembly GCA_038757905.1). GTDB lineage: Bacteria > Pseudomonadota > Alphaproteobacteria > Rhodobacterales > Rhodobacteraceae > HLUCCA09. Next base: position 33,944 of record JBCDGG010000007.1, read on the forward strand.
AGGCGAAAGCCGGAATACCCCATCGTTTCGTCGATGGGCACGTCGGGGAACTGATCCGTCCGGTCGAACAGGTCGATATCGAAGGCCAGGCTGCGCGCGGTGTCTCCGTCGATCACGGAGATCTCTACAGGGCGCGGGAAGTAGAGGCCGGGCGGAAAGAGGTCGACGCGATAGGGGCGCGGCGTCTCCGCCCAGAGCGCGTTGCGCGAATCGAACCAGATCTTTCTGTACTGATCGTAGGTGAGATTGCGCCAGGCGACGGGCACCTGCTGCCGGGGCCGGTAGGCCGCGGCAGCGAGGCGCTCTGCCTCACCAAGAAGCCAGCCGCGCGAGAACGGGGTGGGCGCGCCACGCTCGATCCCATCGGCCCTGCCGGGACTGGCAAAGCCTGCGGCGGCCAACAGGCCGAGGGCGTGGCGGCGGGTCAATGTCATGGCTTGGCCGGTTTCGGGCGCCATGGCTGCGCCTTGATCCATGCCACGAGGTAGGCCACCCCGACGAGCGCGGCCACGCCGATCAGGTTGATCAGGGTCACCGTCCAGGTGGTACGCCCGACGATATCCAGGGCGAACCCCATAAGCCGGGCGAACACCATCGAGAAGACGAACACGGCGAGCGATTGCTGACCGATCTTCATGATGATGCGGACGACGGCGCCCCAGCTCTGCGATAGCGGGCCCTCGCCCGTGGGCTTCAGCCGATGCCCATGGGCGCCCGCGGCCACCCAGAACAGATAGGCCAGCGCCAGAAACTGGATATAGCGCAGGATGCCGAAATCGGACTTGCTGAACCAGGCCCGGTTCTCCAGGCGCCATTCGCGCGCCCATTCAAGGCCCAGTTCGCGCACGCCGATATTCGACAGCGGGATGTTGGCGAGCACGATCAGACCGGCGAGGGCGATCAGGCCCCAGGTGACCGGCGGCGGCTTGATCCAGCCGATCATGAAGGCAAAGCCGGTGAAGAAGATCAGTTGCCAGCCGAACGGGTTGAAGAACCATTCGCGCTCCGACCAGGGCTCCGCCGGGAAGTTCAGCGCCACGTCCGGCCGCCCGAGCCATTCCCAGAGCGCGCCCTGCGCCAGAACCCAGAGGACGGCCATTGCCACGAAGACGAGCGCGGGGTTGACCCGGCTGAGCGCCAGCATCACCGGCATCATTACCAGAATGGCCAGGTACATCGGCAGAATGTCGAAGTAGTTCGGCACATAGGTCAGCGTGAACAGGCCGATGAGCTGCGGCGCGGGTTCGGCGAAGAACTTCCACAGGTTCAGCGATCCGACGTAGTTGCGCGGGCCGAGCTGCGTTTCGTTGAGCAGGGCCATGAGCATGGCGATGGTGAAGAACATCGCGATGTGGGCCCAGTAGACCTGCCAGACGCGATAGCCGACGCGCAGGGTGCCGAGGGTCCAGCCGGCCCTGTCGAAGGTGCGCCCGAAGGCGACGGCGGATGCCATGCCGGAGCAGAACACGAAGATCTCGGTCGCGTCCGAAAACCCCCAGCGGGCCGGAATCCACAAGGTGAAGAAGTTGCCCGGCGTGTGCGCGAACAGGATGATGATCATGGCGATGCCGCGATAGAAATCGAGGCGCGGATCGCGGATGCGGGCGGCGGCCGGGGCTGCGGTGGCCGGGCGGGCCGGGGCTGCGGGCGCCGAGGTGATGCTTGCACTTGCCATACCGTCGCCCGTTACTTTGCCCGCGCCCTTGGCGCCGCTCGGCCCACGGCACGGCGCGCCCGGTCACGCCGGGCCATCCCGCATTCAATCTTGCTTGGTATCCGCACGTCGACCGCCTGCTGCACTGCAGAACTCACATAGCCCGCCCGCGGTGACAAGCGCGCAGGCCCCTGGATTTCGGTCGGATTCCGCCGATCCGGCTCCGGCGGCCCTGCATGCGGTGCGGCGTGGCTCGGCGGCAATGGGTGCCATGGCAGATGCGCCAAAGACTGATCCATCACATACCCCCATTGCGTCGCGTTACCGGTGACTCTGGCATAAGCCCCCGGATCGCCACGTAAATGTCTGCGACACCGGATTGACGGACATGTGAGCCCTGTTACGGTTTCCGTGATCGCGCCACTCAAGCGGTGCGCGCACCCAAAGGAAGGGGCCCAGCAACCGTCGACCGGTGCACATGGCTCTTCAGCTCTTCACCAGAAGACGCGCATTGCCCGCGTCCTGGCGCGGAGGCCAATACCCGGTCGCGGGCCAAGGCGATGGGGTGAGCCACGCGGTTCAAACTGCTACGCTCATGCCATGGCGGCAGGGGTTCAGCTCGGCGGCACAGCGCTACCGCCCAGTGCTGGTGCCCGAGGCGGGGATGCTGCGGCGCCGCTCAAGTCGCGTCTCGCGCTGCGTCACGCCAGTTCGGCCAGAAGCTCCTGTACCTCGGCCTTGAGCTGGCTGATTGCTGCCTTGCGGCCTTCCGGGGCGCCGCCGGGTTCGGGATCACCCGTCGCAGCCCCCTGCGGGCCGGCAACGCCAAAGTTGATGGCGTCTTCGATCGTCTTGCGGAGCACTTTCAGAAGGCCGCGGGCCTTGCCGGGCGCTTCCTCCACCTGTGTGAGGAATGTCTCGGACAGCGTGACGCTCTTCTTCGCGGCGCCGGCATGGACGCTGTTCTTGGCGAGTTCCAGACGCTCCGACATCGCTTCGAACTCCGCCATCAGCTCGGCGCGCTCGGGATCCGTCTCCTCGCCTTGCCCGGGCTCCTCCGGCGCGTCCTCGGTGGTGGGGGCCGTGGTGCCCTCCTCCTCCGGGGGCGGCGCCTCTTCCATGGTGCCGGCTTCCGCCGTTGCGGTTTCGCCCTCCTCCTCGTCGTCGCCATCGCCGATCTGGCCGGAGGGGGTGATCATCACGACCTTGTAGGGCTGCCCGCGCTCGTTGAGGAACTTCTTGGCCAGCTTCGGGAGCTGGGTGGGCGCGCTGTCGTCGACGCAGGTAAGCTCGATCACCTTGCCGGTGACTTTCATCTGGCCTTGCGCGCCCTTCGGCCCGCCGAGCTTCTTCGCGGCCCGCCACAGCACGTCCGGTGATTTCTTGAGGTCGGTTTCGAGGACAAGCCCCTCCTTGCCCATCGACAACGCGAAGTTGACCACCTTCTTGCGCGCCTGTGCGATCTGCTCTCCGAGCGCGACCCCCTCCTGCTTGAGTTCGGCGGCAGACTTTTTCTTGGCCATGACCCTCTCCTCGAGACCTACCAGAACAACGCACACACGGTGGCACGGCGCCCCGCGCCGCACCGGAAGTTACCATGGGTCATGCTCTGTGGCCACTGTCGTGGCATTGCACGCTCCGGGCCGCAATGCAGGCGATGCCGGGCGCGTGCGGAAGGCCGCGCCTAGGCGCAGGCGATATCGTAGACGAGGATCCCGTCCGCGCCGCCATTGCACATCGCAACCAGCTGGCCCCCTAGCTCCACGTGTTTCGGGTGCCGCTCATATTCCAGATGCGCGTCGCGATCCCGAAACATTACGATGAACCCCTCGGTGTGCGCGGGCGTCTTGTGTTCGAAATCGCGGTTCGGGCCGTAGTGAAAGGCGAGCATGCCGTCCACCTCGTCGCCCAGACGCTCCAGCCCCCGCAGGACGGCCATCCGGGCCTCGGTGTCGTGTTCCTTCGCGAAGTCGAGGAAGACGCAATGTGCTAGCATGATCTACTCCTTGTCAGCCGGTTGGATCAGAAGGGCGCGAAAGTCGTTCACGTTGGTCAGCGTCGGGCCAGTCACGATCTGATCGCGCACCGCGGCAAAGTAGGTGTGGCTGTCATGCGCGGCGAGCGCCTCGCCGGGGTCGAGGCCGAGGGATGCGGCACGCCGGAGGCTGTCGGGCGACACGCGGGCGCCGGCCACCTCGGCCGCGCCGTCCACCCCGTCGGTGTCGCAGGCCAGCGCGTGAATGCCGCGCGCACCCTGCAGCGCGCACATCAAGGCCAAAGCAAACTCGGCATTGGGCCCGCCGATTCCGGTGCCACGGCCGGAAACGGTGCACTCCCCGCCGGAAAGCAGGACGATCGGGGCATCGCCGGGCCCCATCTCCAGCTGCAGCGCAAGTGCCAGGCGCGCCTGTTCCTGTGCCAGCTGCCGTGCTTCGCCTTCCAGCGCGTCGCCCAGGATGCGCACGTCCATGCCGTGGCGCCGCGCGATCTCTGCAGCGGCATTCAGCGAGTGCGACGGCGCGGCGACGATCCTGTTCGCTGTGGTCGAAAGCGCCATTGCGGATGGGGCAACCACGCCAGAGCCCTTCGAGAGGTGCTCCAGCACGCGTGGGGGGACGTCGACGCGAAAGTGCCGCAGAACCTCCAACGCATCGTCGGGGGAGGATGCCTCGCCCACCGTGGGGCCCGAGGCGATATCGGCCGGGTTGTCGCCCGGAACATCCGAGATCATCAGACACAGCACGGTTGCGGGGAAAGCGGCGGCGGCCAGTTGTCCACCCTTCACCCGGCTGAGATGCTTGCGGACCACGTTCATCTTGTCGATGGGCGCGCCGGAGCGGAGCAGCGCGGCGTTCACCTGTTGTTTCTCGGCCAGCGTGATGTCGCCGGCGGGGGCCGTCAGCAGGGCCGATCCGCCGCCGGAGATCAGGATGAGCGCCGTGTCCCCGGGCCCAAGGCCCTGTGCGAGGTCGAGCATGCGGGCCGTGGCCTCTGCGCCCGCCCGGTCGGGCACCGGGTGCGCGGCCTCGACGATTTCGATCCCGGCGGTTTCCCGGCCATAGCCGTAGCGCGTGATCACAAGGCCATCGCACGGGCCCCAGGCAGCTTCCACCGCCTCGGCCATCCGCGCCGAGGCCTTGCCAGCGCCGAGGACGAACACACGCCCCTCTGGCCGCGGGGGCAGGGCCTTCGGGATGACCTGCATCGGATCGGCCACGGCGAAGGCTTCGTCGAAGAGACGACGGAGCAGGGCCTGCGGATCGGGGCGCGTCATCGGAGGCTGGACCCGCGCACCACCAGTTCCACCGCGAGCCGCTCCTCCAGCGGGGGCGGTGCGCCCTTCTCGATCTGGCGCAGCAGCACTTCGGCGCTTCGTTGTCCAAACGCCGCCACGTCGCATCGAACGGTCGTCAGCGGCGGGTAGGCAAAACTTGCCTCCTCGATGTCGTCGAACCCCACCAGGAAAAAGTCCGTGCCCACGACGCGCCCTCGCTCCTGCAGCCCGGCTTGCAGGCCGAGCGCGACGAGATCGTTGAAGCAGATCGCGGCTTCCACACCGGGATGATCGTCCAGAATGCGGGCGGCCACGTCCCGGCCGAATCGGCGTGTCGGCCGGCCGGGGAGGTACGTGACCGGCAAGTCGCGCCCGGCCATCTCCTGCAGGTAGACCTGCATCCGCTCGCGCGTGATGTCCCGGTCTTCTATCCCGCCCACGAACGCAATCCGCTCGAACCCCTGGCCCAGCAGGTGCTGAACGGCCAACCGGCTTCCCCCCACATAATCGTGCGAGAAGAACGGGAACCGCTCCGACCGCGTGTCGACGCGGCGCAGCACCTGCAGCGCCGGGACACCGGCGGCTTCGACGGCATCGAAGGCCGCGCGGACATCGCCATAGGCGGGAGAGATCACCAGGGCGGATACCTCATGCTCGAGCATCGTGCGCACCGTCTGTTCCTGAATGGCCGGGTCTTCGTCGCAGTTCGCGATCACCGTCGCAAAGCCGCGCTCGTGAAACTCCATCTGAACGGAGGCCGCGAACTCGGTGAAGAAGGGGTTGCGCAGATCGTTGATCACCAGTCCGATCAGGCCGGTGCCCGAGCCGCGCAACGTCGCCGCCGCCCGGTTGCGGACGTAGTTGAGCGCCTTCATGGACGCATTGATGGTGTCGCGCGTCTCTTTCTTGACCAGGGCGGAGTTCTGCAGAACGAGTGAGACCGTCGATTTCGACACGCCGGCATGGGCGGCGACATCCTTGATCGTCGGTCGCTTGTCCGTCGTCATCCGTCGATCCCGTGCAGCCGCAGCAAAAGGCCCATCCGGTCGCGCGCAAGATCGGGCTGGCTGAGCAGGCCCGCCCTGTCTGCGAGGCGGAACACCTCAGCGAAATGTGTGATATCGCGCGAGGATTGGAACCCCGCCGGCATAATGAAATGGCTCTGCGCCCCGTTGAGCCAGGCCAGATAGGCGATGCCGGCCTTGTAGAACTGCGTCGGGGCCCGAAAGATCTCGCGGCTGAGGGGCACCGTCGGGCCGAGCAGGGCGTGGAACGTCGTGGTGTCGCCCTGCGCCAGAGCTTCCAGCGCTTGGGCGGCGGCCGGCGCGATGGCGGCGAATATGCCGAGCAGCGCATGGGAATGGCGGGTGCCGTCGCCCTCGATCAGGGGGGCGTAGTTGAAATCGTCGCCGGTATAGAGGCGCACGGAGGCGGGCAGCCGGGCGCGGAACGCCTCCTCGCGGGATTGCTCCAGCAGGCTGATCTTGATGCCGTCGATCTTGGCGGTATGGCGCTCGATCAGGGTCAGCACCGCGTCGGCCGCCGCGTCGAGATCGGTATGGCCCCAATAGCCCTTGAGCGCGGGGTCGAACATGTCGCCCAGCCAGTGCAGGATGACGGGCTCCGCCGCCTGCTCGATCAGCCGGGCATAGACCCGCGCGTAGAAATCGGGGCCTTGACCGGTGGCGGCCATGGCGCGGCTGGCCATCAGGATGATCTGCCCGCCCGCGGCTTCGATGGCCTCCATCTGTTCGGAGTAGGCGGCGACGAGGGCGTCCTCGGTTGTCAGGTCTTCGGGGGCGGCTTGGTCGGTCCCGGCGCCGCAGGCCACGCGGGGTTTCAGCGGGTGGGCCTTGGCCTCGGCCATGGTCCGTTCGATCAGCTCTTTCGCAGTGAGCCAGTACACCCCCATGCCGCGCTGCGCGGTGTCCATCGCCTCGGCCAGTCCAAGCCCCTGATCCCAGAGGTAGTGACGGAACTTCAGCGTGTTCTCCCAATCCACAGCGGGGCGGCCGAGCCAGGGATCGCGCTCGCCCAGCGGGTCGGAGACGACATGGGCGGCGGCAAAGGCGGTGCGGGTGAACGCGACCTTGGGCGCGCGCGGGATCAGCGGGGTGCCGGAGAGCGTGTAGTCTTCGAGGGTGCCGGCATAGGTGGGCAGGCGCATGACTTAGCCTCCGTGGTCGTGCTTGATCATGTCGGCGGCTTTCTCTCCGATCATGATCGCGGCGGCGTTGGTGTTGGACGAGATGACATTGGGCATGATCGAGTTGTCGACGATGCGCAGCCCGTCGATCCCGTTGAAGCGCAGCCGCGGGTCGACCACCGCGTCGGCGTCGGGGCCCATCCGGCAGGTGCCCGCGCAATGGTGCGAGGTCTTGGAATGGGCGCAGATGAAGTCGAAGTATTCGTCATCGGTCTTCACCTCCGGCCCTGGCAGGCGTTCGGCCCGGATGAAGGGCCGGAGCGGCGCCTGCGCCAGGATCTCCTGCGTCAGCTTCAGCCCGCGGATCGACATCTCGCGATCGCGCGCATCCTGCAGGTAGTTCGGGTCGATCAGCGGGGCCTTGGCCGGGTCGGCGCTCTGCAGCCGTACGGTGCCGCGCGAGCGGGGGCGCAGGTAACAGGAGTTGAGGGTGACGCCGCCATCGGGCATCGCCTCGACGCCTTTCTCGATCCCGGTGCCGAGGCCGAGATGGAACTGGATGTCGGGCGAGCGGGCGTCGGGGTCGGCATACCAGAACCCGCCCGTCTCGAAGAGGGACGAGGCGACTGGCCCGGTGCGCGTGAACAGATATTGCAGGCCCGCCAGCGCGGACATGTGGGGCTTGGCGTAGCGGTCATAGGTGTGCGGGCCGCTCACCTCGCAGATGCAGTAGAGGTCCAGGTGGTCCTGCAGGTTCTCGCCCACCTGCGGCTGGTCGTAGATCACGTCGAGTCCGACCTCGCGCAGGTGGTCCGCCGGGCCGATGCCCGACAATTGCAGCAGACGCGGCGTGCCGATGGCGCCGCCGGACAGGATCACCTCGCGCTCCGCCGTGATCGTCTCGCCGTTCACGAGGGTCACGCCCGTGGCCTTGCCATTCTCCACGACGAGGCGCCGCACCGGGGCGTTCAGGCGCCGGGTGAGGTTGCGGCGGTAGAGGACGGGCGCCAGATAGGCCATCGCGGCCGAGGACCGGCGCGCACGGCGCTGGGTGAGCTGGTAATAGGCGACGCCCTCCTGGCTCTCGCCGCAGACATCCTCGTTCTTCGGGATGCCCAGCGCGGCGGCGGCCTCGAAATACGCCTCGCAGATCGGCAGGGGCGCGGCGGGCTGCGAGACGCCCAGCGGCCCGCCCTTGCCATGGTAGCGGTTGTTGTAGGTGTCGTTGTGCTCGGCCTTGCGGAAATAGGGCAGCACGTCCTCATAGGCCCAGCCCTCGCACCCCATCTGGCGCCACTCGTCGTAATCTTGCGCGTTGCCGCGGGTGTAGATCTGCGCGTTGATGGCCGAGCCGCCGCCGATCACCTTGGCCTGGGTATAGTTGAACACCCGGTTCTGCATGTGGCGCTGGGGCACGGTTTCCCACCCCCAGGCGCCGATGCCCTTGGTCATCTTCGCAAACCCTGCGGGCAGGTGGTAGAGCGGGTGCCGGTCACCGCCGCCGGCTTCCAGCAGCAGCACCCGCGCCGCGCCGCCTTCGGACAGCCGGGCGGCCAGCACGCACCCGGCAGACCCGCCGCCCACGATGATATAGTCGTAACCCTCGGCCATGGTGTTCCTTTCAGAGCCGGTGAAGCGATAGCCCGCCATCGACCGGGATCACCGCCCCGGTGGCAAAGGCCATCTGCCCGGTGACGAGCGGCAGGGCCGCCGCCCCGATATCTGCCGGGACGCCCCAACGTGCGGCGGGTACCAGCCCGTCCGCGATCAGCGCGTCGTATCTGTCCTTCACGCCGGCGGTCATGCCGGTTTCGATGATGCCGGGGCGCAGCTCGAACACCCCGATCCCGTCGCCCGCCAGCCGCGCGGCGTAAAGCTGCACCATCATCGCGGCACCGGCCTTCGACAGGCAGTATTCGGCCCGCTCGACCGAGATCATGGCGGCACTGACTGAGGTGATGAACACCAGCGCACGATAGGGCTCCGGGGGCAGGGCGCGCATGCGCCGCGCGGTTTCCTGCGCCAGAAAGAACGTGCCTTTCAGGTTGACCGCCATCACGGCGTCGTAGTTCTCGGGCCGAAGGTCGAGCATGTCGCCGCGCAGGCGGGCCGGGACACCGGCATTGGAGATCAGCGTGGTGACGGGGCCGAGATCGCGGTTTACCGCGTCGAGCAGGGGCGCGATGCCGCTGAGATCGGCCAGGTCGAACGGATAATAGCGCGCCTCGGGGCCGAGCGTGGTGAGCGCGGCCTGCACTTCCTCGCTTTCCGGCGGGACGGGCGCGGCAAGGGCCAGCTTGAATCGGGCGCCGCGCAGCGCCTGGGCGATGCCGAGGCCGATGCCGCGCTGGCCGCCGGTGATGAGCGCCACGGGGCTCATGCGGCCAGATCCGTCTGGCGGATGTGATCGGAGACGCGAAGGGCCTGGGCGGCGATGGTGAGCGCGGGGTTCACGGCGGCGGAGTTGGGCAGAAAGCTCGCATCGACCACGAAGAGGTTCGGATGGTCATGGGTGCGGCACCAGATGTCGAGGACGCTTGTCGTGGGGTCTGTCCCGAACCGCGCAGTGCCGCATTGGTGCGACGGCACGGTGCGGTCGAACGCGCGCGACAGGACGATCGGCCAACCCGCCTTGCGCAGGAGCGCGGTGAACGTCTGCACCAGCAGCTTGTGGGCGTTCCAGTTGGATTGCCGCCAGTCCAGCACGATCCGGTCGCCCTTCACGGTGACGCGGCTTTCGGGATCGGGCAGGTCCTCGCTCATCAGGTACCAGTCGAGAGAGCGGTGCGTGATCCAGCGCAACGCCGCCTCCGGCAGCTTGACCTGGCTGCCAAGGATCGGGGCGGTGATCTTGCCCAGAAGTTGGATGTTGCCCAGCGGCGTGCCCCCGGGCCCGCCCTTGAGGTAGAAATCGTTGAAGCAGAGCGTCTTCTGATAGGTGCTGGGGTTCCGCCGGAAGGGATGGAGCGACAGCACCGCATGGGTGTTGTGGTTCATGAAGTTGCGCCCGACCTGATCGGTGGCGTTGGCGAGGCCGTTGGGATAGGCCTCGTTCGCCGAGCGCAGCAGCAGGACGGCACTGTTGACCGCCCCCGCCGACAGGATGATCGTTTTGGCCGTGGCCCTGTGGGGGCGCCCGTCCCGGTCGTACTCCACCGCGCCGATCCGGCCGTCCGGGGCGGTGTGCAGACGGCGCACGTGGCACCCGGTCAGGAGCGCGACATTGGGGTGGCGAAGCGCCTGCGCAATGCCGATGCTCTCGGCATCTTTTTTGCCGTCGCCGGTATTGGGGTAAGCGTCCCACCCCGTCCGGCCGCCCGCAAGCCACGCGTCGATGTCTACACCGAGGGGCAGATGCGCGGGCGAGAGGCCGGTTTTGCGCAGGCGCTTGGCGGCGTCGGCGATGGCCGGTTCATGGGGCACGGGCGGGTAGGGGTAGGCGCCGGAATGGGGCGGCTCGGACGGATCTTCGCCCAGGGTGCCGCGCACCTCGTAGAAGTCTTCAGCCCGTTGATACCAGGGCTCGAACGCGGCGTAGGAGATTGGCCAGGCGGGGGAGGTGCCGCCCAGGTGGACAAGCGCGCCGAAATCCTCCGCCCGGTAGCGGAACATCGCCGCGCCATAGAGCTTGGAATTGCCGCCGACGAAGTAGTAATTGCCCGGATCGAAGGGGTTGCCTTCAGGATCGTCCCAGGTCTCGTCGTTTCGGAACGTTCCAAGTCGGAAGATAGAAAAAGCGTCCCGCGCCTCCGGCGTCGCCTCGATCCGCTGGCCGCGTTCCAGAATCGTGATCCGGGCGCCCGTGGGCGCCAGGGCGGCGGCGCAGGTGGCGCCGCCCATCCCGGATCCGATGATCAGAACGTCGGTGTCCATCAGAGGATGCGCGCCTCGGTCTGCGGGTCGAAGGCGACGGCCTTTTCCATGTTGATGGCAAAGGTCGTGGCGCGCCCCGGCGCGACATCGGCGTCCGAGCGCATCCGGCCCACGCATTCCGCGCCGCCGATGGTGGTGGCCACGAAAGTGTCGGAGCCTGCGGGCTCGGTGACCGTCACGGTGTTCTCGACCCGCTCGACATGGGTCGAGCGCTGGTCGGCGCCGTCGACATCGGTCAGCGCCTCGGGGCGGATGCCAAGGGTGATCGTCTGGCCGTCATAGCTTTTGAGGTTGGTCGACGGCTCGAAGAAGGCCAGGCTGATCTTTTCGTTCTTGTCGTTCACCGTGTCGGCATAGACGGCGTTGCCGTCGACCCGCACCTTGGCCGAGACGAGGTTCATCGAGGGCGAGCCCATGAAAGTGGCCACGAAGAGGTTGGCGGGGGTGTCGTAGATCTCCTTCGGGGTGCCGAGCTGCTGAACATAGCCGCCGTTCATCACGGCGATCCGGGTAGAGAGGGTCATCGCCTCGATCTGGTCGTGGGTCACGTAGACGATGGTGGTGCCGAGATTCTGGTGCAGCTTCTTGATCTCTGTGCGCATGTCGACGCGCAGCTTGGCGTCGAGATTCGACAGCGGCTCGTCGAAGAGGAACACGTCGGGGTTGCGCACCAGCGCCCGGCCCATGGCCACACGCTGGCGCTGGCCGCCCGAAAGCTGACCCGGCTTACGGTCGAGCAGTTGCTCGATCTGGAGGAGCTTGGCCACATCGGCCATCGCCTTGTCGCGCTCGGGCTTGGGTGTGCCGTGCATCTCCAGCCCGAAGGTGATGTTCTGGCCGACGCTCATATTGGGGTAGAGCGCGTAGGACTGGAAGACCATGGCGATGTTGCGCTTGGAGGGGTGGACGCCGTTCATCACCGCGTCCTTGATGCGAATCTCGCCGGAGGTGATCTCCTCCAGCCCCGCAATCATGTTCAGCAGCGTGGACTTGCCGCAGCCCGACGGGCCGACGAGCACGAGAAACTCCCCCTCCTGCACGGAGATGTCGACCTTGTGGAGGACCTCGACCGCCCCGTAGGATTTGGTCGCGTTGTCGATATCGAGAAATCCCATGGGTCAGCTCTCCTGCACGGGTGGCGAGATCGGGTGGGGCGGGACGGGGCGGTAGCGCCGCATCGTGAGAGTATTTCTGCCAAGATGATGGGGCATGATCGTCATCCCTTGACCGAGCCGGCCATCAGGCCGCGGACGAAGTAGCGCCCGGCGACGATGTAGACGAGCAGGGTGGGCAGCGCGGCGAGGATCGCGCCGGCGAAGTGGACGTTGTATTCCTTCACCCCCGTCGAGGATTGCACCAGGTTGTTGAGGGCCACTGTCATGGGCGCGCCGCCTCCGCTGGCGAAGGAGGCGCCGAAGAGGAAGTCGTTCCAGATATTGGTGAACTGCCAGATGATGCAGACCACGGCGATGGGGCCCGACGAGGGCAGCAGGATGCGCCAGAAGATCTGGAAGAAGCTCGCCCCGTCGATCTGGGCGGCGCGCACCAGTTCGGTGGGAAAGACCGCGTAGTAGTTGCGAAAGTAGAGCGTGGAGAAGCCGATCCCGTAAACCACGTGCACGAGGACGAGCCCGGCGGTGGAGCCCGAGAGGCCGAGGAAGCCGAGCACGGCCGCCATGGGGATTAGCACGATCTGGAACGGGATGAAGCAGGCAAAGAGCATCAGCCCGAAAAGGATCGTGTCGCCCCGGAAGCGCCATTTCGTCAGCACGTAGCCGTTGAGGGCGCCGAGAACGGTGGAGATGGCGACGGCTGGCACGACCATCGAGATCGAGTTCCAGAAATAGGGGCGCAGGCCCGTGGGCTCGACGCCGATCTGGGCCGTGGACCAGGCCTTGAGCCAGGGCTCGATCGTCCAGACCTGGGGCAGGGACATCATCCCGCCGCCGGTGATCTCGGAGAGCGGTTTCACCGAGTTCACCAGCATCACGTAGAGCGGCAGCATGTAGAAGAGCGCAAAGAGGATCAGCACCAGATAGATCAGCGTGCGGGTGACGCGCCCGGTGCGGATGGCGGTGTCCTGACTTGCGGCGGCCATCACTTCTTCTCCCGCAATTCGGAATAGAGATAGGGGATCATGATCGCGGCGATGGTCATCAGCATGATCACGGCCGAGGCCGCGCCGATGCCCATCTGGTTGCGGCTGAAGGTGTAGGAATACATGAAGGTGGCGGGCAGTTCGGTGGCCCGGCCAGGGCCGCCGCCCGTCATGGCGATGACCAGATCGAAGGTCTTGATCGCCAGATGCGCCAGGATCACGAAGGCCGACAGGAACGCGGGCCGCAATTGGGGGATGATGATCCGGCGGTAGAGGTTCCAGTTCGAGGCGCCGTCCATCTGCGCGGCTTTCAGGATCTCGTTGTCGATGCCGCGCAGACCGGCGAGAAACATCGCCATGACGAACCCACTCGACTGCCAGACGGCGGCCAGCACGACGGTGTAGATCGCGAAGTCGCGGTTCTTGATCCAATCGAAGGTGAAGCTGGCCCAGCCCCAGCTTTGGACGATGTTCTCCAGGCCGATAGCGGGGTCGAGGAACCACTTCCACGCGGTGCCCGTCACGATGAAGCTGAGCGCCATGGGGTAGAGGTAGAGCGGGCGCAGCAGCCCCTCGCCCCGGATCTTCTGGTCGAGGAAGATCGCGAGCATCAGGCCGAGGGCGCAGCACACCACGATGTAGAGCCCGGCGAAGATCGCCATATTGGTCAGCGCGATCTCCCAATGGGAGAGGCTGAAGAGCTTCTGGTAATTGGTGAATCCGATCAGGTCGTAGGCGGGGGCGCCGCCATTGCCGACGAAGGGCAGGATCCGGCTGTCGGTGAACGAGACATAGACCGTGAACAGGATGAATCCGTAGACGAAGACGAAGATCAGCGCGAGCGAGGGCGACAGGACGAGCTTGGGCAGCCAGTTTTGCAGTCGCGTCTGGAAATCCGCGTCGGTGCGGGCCGACATGGCGGGGTCCCCCCTTCTGTGGTCGTGAAGCGGTACGGGGCGGCCCGAAGACCGCCCCGCGGGGAGGATCACTGGGCGATCGAGACCGCGTCTACGAGTTCCTCGACCGCGGTTTCGCTGTCGTACTCGCCGTTGAAGTGCGCGGTCACGACGTCGTAGATCGCGTTCTTCACCGCCGCCGGGTTGGCGTGGCCATGGGCCATGGAGCCGAAGAGGTTGCCCGAGGACGCGGCCGCGGCGAGGTCGGCCATGCCCTGCTTGCCGCAATCGTCGAAATCGGCATCGGACACGTCGGTGCGCGCGGGCACGGAGCCCTTGACCACGTTGAAGGCAGACTGGAACGAGGGCGACAGGATCGCCGAGGCCAGCGCGGCCTGCTCGTCGGAGACGACACCGCCCTGGTCGAACATCATGAACTGGTCGGCGTTGAACGTCACCTGGTCCTGTGTGCCGGGGAAGCGGAAGCACAGGAAATCCTGCCCCGGCACCTTGCCCGCGTTCAGGAACTCGCCCTTGGCCCAGTCGCCCATCATCTGGAACCCGGCCTCGCCGTTGATGACCATGGCGGTGGCGAGGTTCCAGTCGCGGCCCGAGAAGTTGTCGTCGACATTGGCGCGGATGAAGGCCATGCGGTCGAACGCTTCCTTCATCGTGTCGGAGCCGAGCGCGTCTTCGTCCATGTCGATGAAGGCGGATTTGTAGAAGTCCGGGCCCCCGGCGGACATGGCGACCGCATCGAAGATCGTGGCGTCCTGCCAGGCCTGCCCGCCATGGGCGATGGGCGTCACGCCGGCGGCGGCGAGCGCCTCGACGGCGGCGACGAATTCGTCCCACGTTTCGGGCACGGCGATGCCGTTGGCGTCGAGCACCTCCTTGTTGGCCCAGACCCAGTTGGTGGAGTGGACGTTGACGGGGGCCGAGATCCACTTGCCGTCATACTTGGCAAAGGCCTGCAGCGCTTCGGGCACCACATCGTCCCAGCCCTCTTCGGCGGCCACGGCGTTGAGGTCGGCCAGCGCGCCCTGGGCGCCCCAGTCGAGAATGTCGAAGCCCAGGCCCTGCACGGCGGTGGGCGCGTCGCCGGCGGTGACGCGGGCGCGCAGCACCGTCATGGCCTGCTCGCCGCCGCCACCGGCCACGGGCATGTCCTGCCAGCCGATGCCCTGGGTCTCCAGATCGCCCTTGAGCACGTTGAGGGCGGCAGCCTCGCCGCCCGATGTCCACCAGTGCAGCACTTCGACATCGGCCGCTTGCGCAAGGCTGCCCGTGAGGGCCAGCATCGCGGCGGCGGATGTCGTCGTCTTCATCAGATTACGCATTGGTTTCCTCCCGTATTGCGTAACGTCTTATGTGTTTGCGCGACTCCCACCGCGCGCTTCTGGTCAGACCCACATCGGGCGCGTTTTTCCGATGCGCATCTGGACAGTCTTCGTTTCCAGGAATTCGTCGATCCCGTTGGGGCCGAGTTCGCGCCCCAGCCCGCTTTCCTTGACCCCGCCGAAGGGCAGTTCGGGGTAGCCGTCCATCCAGGTGTTCGTCCAAACCGTGCCGGCGCGGACCTTGCGCGCGAAGGCCAGGCAGGTGTGGACGTTCTCGCTCCAGACGCCTGCAGACAGGCCGTAGGCCGCGCCGTTGGCAAGCGCGATGGCCTCCTCGAACGTGCGGAACGTGAGAACGGATAACACAGGCCCAAAGACCTCCTCGTGCGCAATGGGCATGTTAGCGGTAACGCCCGACACGACCGTGGGCTGGTAGAAGTGCCCGGTCAAGCCCTCAACCGCGATCGGGCCGCCTCCGAGTAAAACTGACGCACCCCCGGCTTCGGCGTCCTTCACGTAGCCGTCGATCTTGGCCTGATGTTCGGGCGAGATGATCGCGCCCACCTTGGTGGCCGGGTTCAGCGGATCGCCGAAGGGCACCTTGCGCGAGAGCGCCACGACTTTGTCGGTCAGCGCTTCGGCCACCTCCTCGTGTACGATGATGCGGGAGCCGGAATTGCAGCATTCGCCCGCGTTGAAATAGACGCCGAAGGCAATGGCATCCGCCGCCTGATCGAGATCGGCATCGGAAAAGACCACCTGCGGGTTCTTGCCGCCCAGTTCCAGCGACACCTTCTTCAGCGTGCCCGAGGTGGCCGCGACGATGGCCTTGCCCACCCCGGTGGAGCCGGTGAAGGACACCATGTCGACCTCCGGATCGGTCGTCATCAGCGCGCCGACCGGGTCGCCGTAGCCCAGAACGATGTTGACGACGCCCGCGGGCAGGCCCGCCTCGATCAGCAGCTCCCCCAGCAGAACCGTGGTGGCGGAGGTCATTTCCGACGGCTTGACCACCGCGGTGCAGCCGGCGGCGAGGGCAAAAGGCAGCTTTTGCGACACGATCAGCAGAGGAAAGTTCCAGGGCGTGATGATCGACACCACGCCGATGGGCTCCTTCAGGACCATGCCCAGCATGTCGGCGCCGAGTGCATTCTGGCTTTGGCCGCGGATGTTCCAGGCCAGCGTCGCGGCATATCGCCAGATTTGCGCCGCGCCCTCGATCTCGGCCTCGGCCTGGGAGATCGGCTTGCCGCTTTCCATCGTCTCATAGAGCGCCAGACGGGCGCGCTGCGCGTCGATCAGGTCGGCCACGCGCGACAGCACGCGGGCACGGTCGGCCCCCGCCAGCTCGGACCAGCACCCGTCGTCGAAGGCCGCGCGCGCGGCGCCGATGGCGGCGCGCACGTCCTCCGCGCCGCCCTGGCTGGCGACCGACACGGGCTGGCCGTTCGCGGGCGACCGCCGCTCGAAGGTTGCGCCGGAGGCGGAGGTCACCCAGTCGCCGCCGATCAGGTGACGGAGCGTCAGGGTCCCCTCCGGCGGCGCAACGGCGCCGTCTCCGGAGATCAGCGTCAGATCGTGGGTCGTCACGTTGGGTCATCCTCGTATTGCGGGGTGCGCTTTTCCAAGAAGGCGGCGACGCCTTCGGCCTTGTCGGCCGTCGGGGCCATCGCGGCCCCGGCCAGCGCCTCGATGCTCGCCGCTGTGTCCTCTCCGATGGCGGCAGAGATCATCCACTTCGCCGTTTCGGTGGCCTGGGGCGCGCTTGCGGCGATCCGGGCGGCCAGACGCTGCGCCTCGGCCAGCGGATCGTCCGACACGGCGTTCAGAAAGCCGATCTGATAGGCCCGCTCGGCGGACAGGCGCGCCCCGGTCAGGGCCATTTCCTTCAGGATCGCGGGCGGGATCTGGCCCGCCAGCCGTTGCGTGCCGGACCATCCCGGCACGATGCCGACGCCGCTCTCGGGCAGAGCAAAGCTGGCCGAAGGGGCCGCCACGCGCAGATCGCAGGTCGCGGCCAGTTCCAGCCCGCCGCCCATGGCCGGGCCCGACAGCACCCCGATCAGCGGCACGGGCAGGCGCGCGAGCCGGTCGAACACGCGGTGGCCGCGCCGGATCCAGTCGCGCGAGAAGCTGCGCGGGTCGAGCGCGGCCCATTCACGGATATTGGCGCCCACGCAAAAGGCGCGCGCGCCCTCCGCCGTCAGAAGTACCGCGCGTATGCGCGGTTCCGCTTCGACCGTCGCGCAATGGGCCTCCAGCGCGTCGAGCATCTCCACGGTCAGCGCGTTCAGCTTCGCGGGGTTGTCGAGCCGGATCTCGGCCCGCGCGCCGTCGATCCGCAGATGCACCGCACCGCTCACAGGACCAGCCCCATCGGCCCGTCCGCCAGCAGCGACACCGGCATGCGCGCGGCATTCCCGGCCACCTTCACCCGCCCGCCGGAGGCCGCGACGATATCCTCCGCGGGGTCGATCCCCGGCATGATCTCGGTCGCCAGCAGCCCGTCCGCCTCCAGCCGCATCACGCAGCGTTCGGTGACGTAGAGCACCTCCTGCCCGCGTGCCCGCGCCCGTTGCCCGGCAAAGGTGACGTGCTCGACCTCCTCCACCATCTTGGTGAACCTGCCCTTTTGGGCCACGCGAATGCCGTCGGGCGCCATATCCAACTTGGCGCCGGCCTCGAAATAGCCGGAAAAGACGATCTTGCGCGCATTCGCCGTGATATCGACAAAGCCGCCGCAGCCGGCGGTCAGATAGGGCTTCTTGCCCAGCTTGGAGACGTTGACGTTGCCGTTGCGGTCGACCTCCAGGAACGATAGGAACGACACGTCGAAACCGCCGCCCTGAAAGTAGGTGAACTGCGCGGGCGAGGGCAGGATCGCGTCGGCGTTCGACGCACAGCCGAAGGCGAAGCCGGTGAGGGGCACACCGCCCACCGCGCCCTGCTCGATGGCCCAGGTGACGGCTTGCGGGTACCCCTCCTCGACCAGGATGCGGGGCACGTTGGCCGAGATCCCGAAGCCCAGATTGGCGCTGTGCCCGGCCCGAAGCTCCATCGCCGCGCGGCGGGCGATCACCTTTTCGATGCCCGGCTCGGTGTGCGAAAAGCTGTCCCAGGGGCGCATGATCTCGCCCGAGATGGCGGGGTCGTAGTCGGTTTCGGTGGTCTGTTTCTGCTCCGGGTCGACGACGATCAGATCCACCAGATGCCCCGGCACATGCACGTCATGCGGGCGCAAGGAGCCTGCCGCCGTCACCCGCTTGACCTGCGCGATCACCAGCCCGCGATGGTTGCGCACCGCGATGGCCTGATCGAGCGCGCCAAGATAGGCGCCCTCGTGCTCGAAGGTCAGGTTGCCGTTCTCATCTGCCGTAGTGGCGCGGATGACGGCGACATCGGGCACGATGTTGGGGAAATGCAGCCAGGTCTCGCCCAGCATCTCGTGGCGGTGCACCACCGGCGCGGCGGCCCCGCTTGCATTCATCGCGCAGCCCTCGCGGACGGGGTCGACGAAGGTCTCCAGCCCCACCTGCGTCAGCACGCCGGGGCGGCGGGCGGCCACGTCGCGATGCATGTCGAACAGGATGCCGGAGGGGATGTTGTAGGCCGCCACGCGGTCCTCGACGATCATCTTCCAGATCTCCGGCATCTCCATCGACGAGGGCCCGCTGGGGTAGGAGCCCGCCAGGATGCGCGTCAGCAGCCCATCCTTGGCGATGTGGTCGATCCCCTTGATGCCGTACATGTCGCCCGCCGCAATGGGGTGCAGCGTTGTCAGGTTGCGCGGGTGTCCCTCGGCATCGAAGCGCGCGCCCAGCGCCGCCAGCACCTTGTCCGGGCAGCCCAGTCCGGACGAGGAGGAGACCGTGACAACGGCCCCGTCCGCAATGCGGGCGACGGCGTCTTGCGCGGAAACAACCTTGCCCATCTCACTGCGCTCCGTAGTCGACTGTCACGCGCCGCCCGGAGGTGGCGGCATCCTTCACCGCCAGGGCAACCGCGAGGGATTTGATGCCGTCCTCCCCTGTCGCGGCCGGGCTGCCCTTGCCGGCAACGGCTTCCATGAACAGGCCCATGGAGCGCTCGTAGAGGTTGTGATCGCTGAAGGGGACGGCGGTGTCCTGTCCGTCGCGTCGGAGGACGACCTCGCCCACCGGCTGCTGCGTCATGACGCCGGTGGCCAGGATCGACCCGTGCGTGCCGTGTACCTCGAAGGATGTGCCCGCATGCCGGATCGTGAAGCCCTCATGGGTTTCGACGAGCACGCCCGACGGCATTTGCCAGACCGACATCACACTGTCTTCGACGCCCTGCCCCAGGCTGTCGCTGCGTTCGATGGCGACGACCTCGCGCGGGTCCTCCTGCAGATGGAACCGCACCGTGTCGGCGTCGTGCACCACGATGTCCGGGATCACGCCCCCCCCGGCCGCCGCGTTGTCGATGCGCCAGCCCTGAAGATTTGCGGGAAGGTAGACGGCATGGGCCACGCGCACCGCTTGCACCTCGCCGACCTCGCCGCCTTCGATCATCTCGCGGATCTTGAGGTGCGACCCGGCGTTGCGCAGGTGGTGATTCGTGGCGAAGACCACGCCCGCATCCGCCGCGGCCGCGACCATCTCGTGGGCGTCGGGCAGGGTCATGGCCAGGGGCTTTTCGCACATCACGTGCTTTCCCGCGGCGATGGCCGCCATCGCTTGGGGATGGTGCTTTTCGTTCGTCGTCGAGACGTAGACGGCGCCGATGCCGGGGTCGGCCAGCAACGCGTCGAGATCGGTGTAGGCAGCGTCGATCCCGTGCTGTGCCGCATAGTCTTCGCCGCGGCGGGCGTCGCTGCTCAGAACCGCGGTGACGGCGTTTCCGCTCTGGGCCCGGATTGCCGCGATCATGTGCTGGGACGCAATGGTGCTGGCCCCAATCAACCCCCAGTTCATGCGGCCCTCCCTGCTGCCATATTTTGGAACGATCCAACTCATAAATGGAACGTTCCAAATCTGTCAATACCAACCTTGCGGCACTCTTCCACCTTCGCGCTTTCCTGCGCACGTTTCCCCAGCGGCAGGCAGGGCGTAGGATTCGAGCCTGCCATCGCGTATAGTCAGACCCGCGTACACACGAGATTTGGAAGCGTCCCATGCCCGACCTCAGCGATTCTGGCGTCGCCGAACTGACCTCCCGCTACACCGCGCTGCAAACGCGATACCATCAACTCCACCAAGAGGCGCTTGCCGACGGCCGCATCACGCCGGACGAGCAGTCGGAACTGGACGCCGTCTCAGAGATGCTTGAGGAAATCGCACGCAGGCTGGCCTCGTCCGAGGGGGCGCCGGTGGGCAGCGCGTCGGCGGGTGGGGGGGGCTCGTCCGGGGGCGGCTCGGCAAGATCTGCCGATGGCGAGACGGAGTCCGGCGGGTTCCTCTCCGACGCGCTCGATGCGGTGACCGAAGCGGGGTCGGACCTGCTCGAATCGGCCGGCGATATGCTGGGAGACGCGGCGAGCGCTGCCACTTCCGCCCTGGAAGGCGTGGTGCAGACTTTCACCGGCACCGCGCAGGAAATCGCCCGGTCCGCCCAGGGCGCGGCGGAACAGGCGGCGGGGATGCTCGAATCCCTGGTCGGCAATGCCGCCGCGACGGCGCGTCAGGCCGCCGAGGCCGCGCTGCGGGAAGCCCAGCAGCGGGCCGAGGAGGCCGCGCAGGTGGCCGAGCAAGCCACGCGGGAGGCGCAGGAGGCAACGGGCGAGGCCGCCGAGGCCGCCCAGCAGCGCGCGCAGGAGGCGGCCCAGCAGGCCCGCGCCGCAGCCCAGGAGGCCGCCACGATGCTGCAATCGCTGGTCTCCGAGGCCGAACGGCAGGTGCAGGGCGTCGGCCAGCAGGTGGTCGAAGGGGCGGAGAGCGCGGCGCGCCAAGCCCAGCGGGCCATCGAAACCGCGGCGAACGAGGCGCGCGATGCGGCGGAGGAGGCCCGCGAACAGGCCTCTGGCATCGAAAGCGAGGTGCGTGACCTTGCGAACGCTGCCCAGGAAGCCGCCAGCCGGGCGTCTCAGCAGCTCGAATCGCTGCTGGCCGAAGCACGGGCCTCGATGGAAGAGAATATGGCCGCCCTGATCGAAGCTGCCGAGGCCGCGGCGGAGCGGGCGGAGCAGACCGTGCGCCAGATCACGGGGATGGGCTTCACCGAAGCGGAAGAAGCCAAACTCGCCGAGTTGGAGGCCGCGGGCCTCAATCAGCAGGAGCGCGAGGCGCTGGTGGACCAGGCAAGGGGCAACCCCGCGATCCTGGAACAGGCCACCGCGGCGCTGGCCCGAATGGACGAACTGAACGTCCCGCCGGGCGACCGGGGCGAGCTGATCCGCCTCGCACAAGCCAATCAGGCCGGGTTCGACGCCGCGATGGAGGTTATCGCGAACATGGAGGGCGGCGGCGCGCTCGATGTCTCGGATACGGCGATGGCCGATCTGGCCAACCAGATGTCGGAGACACGATCCTCCTACAACGAGGCGTCCGACCGGTTGCAGGGGCTTGTGGATGCGGGCGCCCCACAGGCGGAGATCGACGCCGTCGAAGCCGAACTCACGACCCTGCGGGAGACGTTCCAGACGGCTCGCGACGATTTCAACCAACGCGAGGAGAAGCGCGATCTCCTCGACGCGCTCAGCTACGGCCCGCTGTCCGTCGACCGTCCCGAGCCGATGGACGCCGAGGATGTCACCGCGCTGATCCAGGCCTATGGCCGCAGCCCCGAAGTGGCCGGCGAGGCCATCGCGCTGGCCGGCCGGGCCGAGGATCCCGGCGTGATCGCGCAGAATGTCGGAGCGGTGATCGACCTGTCGGAGAGCGGCTTTGCGCCGCCGGGCGGCGATCCGATCGACGGGGCCGACGAGAACGAGCTTCAGGGCATGGCGGTCAACATGCTGCGCAATGGCGCGGCCATGGGGCAGGAGTACTTCGACGGCGCGGCGGATTACTACGCCAGCGGCGCGCAATCGGCCGAAGATCCCTGCGGCGGGCGCAGCGGCGACAGCGTGGGAGACATCAACAACCGGCGCACCGCGATGATGGGCCGGGACATGCTCGATGCGGACGGCAATGTCGATATCACCTCGGACAGCGCGCGTGGCGCGATGGACCACATGCTGTACCACCCCGGCTCGTTGTCGCCCGACAGCTATTCGCCGAACGTCACGCAGCAGATGCAGGGCGTCTACGAGCTGTTCGAGAACCCCGAAACGGCGACCGACGCCGCGGATGTGATCAACGGGGTGTCCGCCCCGGGCGACGAGACGCCGAACGCCGCCGGCGCACGCGACATCGTCGGCCAGACCATGGGTGTCGAACCGGGCGACGTGACCGATGCCGACACCCGCGCTGCCGTTCTGTCCGGCATGCTGAGCCCGTTCCAGCAGGGCGACGCCGGGTCGTGCTTCTCCACCGGTCCGGCGCGGCGGCTCAGGATCGAGGACCCGATCCAGACGATGGAGAACATGGCAGAGATTGCGACCACGGGTCAGTTCGTCTCGCCGTCGGCCAACATTGCCGGGCCGATCCCCGCCAACCAGAACATCCCCGACGGGGAAAACCCGATGATGCGCAGCTACGAGTACACGATTGCGACAGGCGTCGCGATGCGCGTCAACTCGACCCAGCGCACCGAAATGAACGACGGGTTGTGGGATGCCGGTGGCAATGGCCGGGGCCTGGGCGAGATCGAAGGGTTCGTCGGAGCCGATGTCTGGAATGGGTCCGGCGAGGTCGACGAGAACGGGGATCTCGTCGACGAAGGCATGCGGGTGCGTCTCCAACGCGCGCTCACCCAGCAGCTCCGCTTCGATTACAACGCCACCGAGGCGGACACGTCCGGCGGCGGCGGGGGCGACGGAAACTCGTCGCTCGGCGCGTTCGAGGTCGTCTACCAGGGCAACACAATCGAGAGCGAAGCCGCGTTCCAGGATGCCGTGGAGCAGATCGCCATGGCGGCGGCGGGCAACCCCGAGGGCGAAACCCGCGATCAGATCTCGGAGCTGATCCAGAGCAACGAGTTCGTGGATGCGATCTACGGCGCCTACGGCACCAGCCGGACAGAGGCCCCATGGAACCTGGCGGGCGGCGGCTTCGGCACCGAAACCGATCAGGTTCTG
The DNA here is from genome assembly GCA_038757905.1 of Pseudomonadota bacterium. Classification (GTDB taxonomy): domain Bacteria; phylum Pseudomonadota; class Alphaproteobacteria; order Rhodobacterales; family Rhodobacteraceae; genus HLUCCA09. The sequence goes on from JBCDGG010000007.1 coordinate 57,362, forward strand.
ACCGGACGCAACACCACGGAGTACAGCCTCGATCCCCCGAATCCGGGGGCCAATCCGGGCGTACAGACGCGGCAATTGCTGGACAATCTGGTTGCCAATATCGGTGGCGCGCCCGGTCTGACCGCCCTTGCAACCACGGGCGACGATGCCAACCACGAATTTACGGGAACACCGCAGCATCCCACCTTTCAAGCGATCAGCGGGCCCGACAGCGCGGAGCGCATTCAGGAGATCCTTGTGGACCCGGGACAGGAGATCGCCTCCTCCCCGATGCCGGAACAGCAGACGAGCCGCGTCTACGAGGAGCAGATCCGCGACATGATGCGCTGGGGCAGCGTGCGCGACGACGAGGAATCGCTGGAGGCGCTGCGCGAAGCCCTGAGCAACGGGCCGACGGAAGGCCTCTCGCCGCCGGACCTTCAGACCTACATCGACGGCCAGCTCACCGACTTCAACACCCGGCAGCGCGAGCTGGAGCGTCAGGATGCAGACCAATGGCGGGCCGGTCAGACCGGGCCGGTGTCGGATGCCGATTATCAGGCGCACCTCGACGGGCTGCAGGCCGAAGCCGAGGCGCGGCTCGAAGACGCCCTGCGCGGCAACCTTACGCCGGAGTTCGAACTGCCCCATGTCGTCGTCGCGGACAGCAACTGGGGCGGGCCGGATGCGACCTACGAGTTCGTGGTTGCCCCCGATCCGTTGACGGGGGATCTACGGATGTTCGAGCGAAACGCGTTCTCCGGCGACATGTCGCTGCTGGGAGAGAACTGGGAGACGGCCGAATGGTTCAGCACACGATGACGCGCAACCCAGGAGGACCCTGCCATGGCTGATGGCCTGCCCCCGCTGAACATGGACGTCAACGCATCGGGCGCGGCGGTGGTGATCGTCGACGGTCAGGAGGTTCAGGATGTCTCCGGCCTGCTCGATCTGGCGCCCAACATCGTCGAGCCCAAGTATGCGCGCGCCTATGCGCGGCTCGTCAATCACCTGACCCATGGCTACGAATACAATGTCATCATGGATCCGGCGGCGTTCGAGACGCGCTACCGCGCGAAGTACGAGGCCGAGGATCCGGACGCGAAGCCGCGGGCCGGGCAGATCCGGCTGCGCAATTACGCGCTTCCGAACTTCTCTGCGATACAGCCGCCGGCCATCGAGGGCAGCAAGCTGATCTTCTACGCCGAGAATGCCTATCTCGGCGTTCCGTACCGGGTCGAGGCCGGAACGGCCGTGTCGACGATCGGCAAACCCGAGTACTCGTTGGTGCCGAGCACTGCAGATTAGGCTGGCCCGGCGTGCCCCTGTGGCGCGCTGACATGCCTTGGCCAATCGCGTCCTGTCGGACCGAAAGCTGTTCGGCCCCTTAAGGGCGAGCGCATTGCCATGGGCTGTCCGGTCGATTGTCCGCCCTGTCGCGCGTCGGTAAGGCCGGTGCGCGGGCGTGCTTGCAGCGTGTCGCTGTGGCCCCGTTTGGCTCGCCCAGCGAGTTGGCTCAATGCGCGCCTTAGGTGATCAGGTCATGCGGCGTCTCGCGACGGTGAGGTGGAGCCTCGCCTCCGAGGCCTGTTGGGAAGGGTGCGGAGCCGTTTCTGCCGTGGCGATGGCCAGTGAACCACCGTCGCCCGTTCTTGCGGGGCATCGCGGTCCGATAGGGAGGTTTCTGTTCACTTTTTGCCTTTGCGGGCCGAGTGCGGTCAAAGGGCGCGGCCCCATCTCGGAACAAGCAGGTACGATAACCGGAATCCGAGCCTACGCCAGGAGGTGGCCCATGGCGCGTACCGCAGCGGCCCGCCAGCCCATCCTCATGCAGGACGTCTGTGTCCTGCCGCGCGCTGCCCGCGCCTGTCCGCTCCCGCAGCCCGTCCCGCACGCAGGGCTGCGCGCGGTTGCCGAGCGACGCCGCGCCGACCTCTCGCCAACGGATGTTCTCCGGGAGCATCGGCCCGTGCTGGTCGTGCGACAACGCGCCGACCGCCGCCGCCGGGCCCGTCGTCCCACATGCGCCGTTGCGCGTTTCCTGAGACTGGGCGCCAATCTGGCTCCGGCCGGAGGGGATTGCTGACGATGGCCGAGGCCCTGCTGACCTCCGTCCAGGTATGGCTGTGGATCGGCGTCTTGGTCGCGGCCGTGTTCCTTGGCTGGGGCATAGACCGGATCGACGAGGATGCGCGCGGCGCCTACGTCTTCCGCCCGCTGCTGGTGCCGGGGGTCATGCTGCTCTGGCCGCTCGTGCTTTGGCGCTGGTGGCAGCTCGAAACCCTGCGGGACGACTGGCTGAAACGGCACGATCCGCCCCGTCGCGCTCATACCCTTGCGGCCGTGGGGATGGCGGGCGCCATCGTGCTGGCGCTCGGCCTCGGCCTGGCCAACCGGCAGGTCTGGCCCGCCGACATCGCGCCGCTGCAGCTGACCGCCCCCGGGGTGCCAACGCAGGATGCAGACGGATGAGCGTGAAGTACGTTCCGGTGCAGTGGAACCGGAACAAATACTGGTACGACGCGGCGATGCTGATCGGCGTGTTCGCCTTCACCTGGGTCTATCTGCGGGTCGCACCCGCCTGGATCGACCATACGCGGCCGGTGGACGGCGCGATCACCAATGCCCGCGCCTTCGGAACATGCGCCTTCGTGATGATGAGCATGATCCTCGCCATCGGGCCGCTCGCCCGGTTGGACAGGCGCTTTCTGCCGTTGCTCTACAATCGCCGCCATTTCGGCGTGATGACGCTGTTCGTGGCGCTCACTCATGTGGGCTTCATCCTGGGATGGTACTACGCGTTTTCGCCCATACCCCGGCTTGAGGGGCTGCTGACCGCGAACACGACCTTCGAGCGGGTGTCGGGCTTTCCGTTCGAGGCGTTCGGCGTGTTCGCCCTGGTCGTCTTGATGGTGCTCGCCGCGACGAGCCACGACTTCTGGATGAAGTTTCTGACGCCGCCCGTGTGGAAACGCCTGCACTATCTCATCTACCCCGCCTACGCAGCGGTCGTCGCCCATGTCGCCTGGGGCAAGCTGCAGGATCAGCAGGATCACACGTTGACAGTGTTGGTGGTGGCCCTGTCTCTGATCGTGGCCGGGCTGCATGTTGCCGCCGCGGTTCAGGATCGCCGCCGCGGAGATCCGGCTGCGGCCCATGCCGGGTCTGGGTGGGTTCGGGTCTGTTCGGTCGACGAGATCGCCGAGGGACGCGCCCGCATCGCCATGCTTCCAACCGGGGGCCGCGTTGCGGTGTTCCGCCACGAAGGGGCGTTGTCGGCGATCTCGAACGCCTGTGCCCATCAGAACGGCCCTCTCGGTGAAGGCCGTATCGTCGATTGCGTCGTGACCTGCCCATGGCACGGGTTTCAGTACGATGTGAGGACGGGCCGATCTCCCGCGCCGTTCACGGAGCGCGTGCCGACCTATCGCGTCGCCCTGGACGGACGGGATGTGCTCGTGGATCCCGAGCCCAACCCGCTCGGCGTGACGACCGCGCCCGTCCCTGTTCCCGACATCGAAGAGGGCGGCCCGCGCCCGGCGCCGACGGGCGAGGCATCGGCATGACAGGCAAGCGCGACGACGATCCCTTCTTCATCGGCTTTCTCCCGGCGCCCCGCGCCCTGCGGCCGTTTCTGATGTCGACGATGGTCTCCGCAATCGTGTTCTTGGCCGCCATGGGCGCCCTCATGGCCGTGAGCGAGGACGATCCGGGCGACGGCGCGTTTCGGTTCGACCTCGGGCGCCAAACGGTCACCGGTGTCCTTGAGGCCACGCCCTATCCGGTGGTTCACGTCACCGAGGGGAACGAGAACATCGCCGCGGGCCATACGCTCATGCTCTCGGATCAGGGCAAGAACGGTGCCATCGGCCGGGGCCAGCCGCTCGACGGCCAAGTGGTGACGGTGTCGGGTGTGCTGCTCACCCGCGGCGATCTCGACATGTTGCAACTGCGCGGCGGCCAGAATGGCCTGGCCGCTGCGGAGGGAGCGGCATCGGACACAGCGCGGATGCCGGAGCCGGAATCCTTGGGCCGCTGGCGGCTCGCGGGCGAGATCTGCGACGGCAAGTGCCTGGCCGGCGCAATGCGGCCGGGCCAAGGGCTGGCCCACAAGGCCTGCGCCGATCTCTGCCTCTCGGGCGGCATCCCCCCCGTTTTCGTCTCAACCCAGCCGGTGGAGGGCGAGGAGTTTCTGTTGGTGACCGGGCCCGACGGGTCGGAACTGCCCGAAGCGGCCTATGACTGGATCGCAACCTTCATCGCCGTCGAGGGTGAGGTGACGCGGCGGGGCGATCTCCTCGTCTTCGCAATCGACCCCGCCACGCTGGAGCGTATCCGATGACGCGGCGCATCGTGGGCATCGCCACGGCGCTCGCTCTGGCGGCGCTCCTGTTCTTCGCGTCGCGGTACTGGAGTTTTCGGCTGTGGGATCGGCCCGGTCTTTTCGGGTGGGAGGCGCTGCCACCCCAGGGCGGCCTTGTGCGCGGCTGGCTGCGCGGAACGCAGTTCGCCGTCTACGACATCATCATCTGGGCAATCGCCGCCTTTGTCCTGTTGACCCTCGTTCAGAAGATCGCCGACGCGATCGCCCGCAGATCGAAGTAGCTCCGCTGGATACGAGGCCCGGTAGGCGTTCACAGGGTGGTGCGGGGCAGGGGGCGCAGGACTTTAGGCTCCTCTTCCTGCCTGATGGTCGTCGCGGTGGCGCCCGATAAGGCATGGCGGTGACCCGGGGTTGAGGCGTCTCTCGATACGTTCCGGGCCAATCCTCCGCTGAAGGCGCCCGGCTCGGAGTGGGACCTCGCCCATTTCAGCTCTCCGGAGGCCGCGAGCAGGGCGAGGCCTTCGTCAGATGCCGTCTTCCGCCTTGCCTTGGCGCCGTTGAGAGGGCTCTGTCTTTGCGCGCCAACGGTGTGCCGGTACAGCCGCCTTCCGCCAGGGCTCGCCCCGGCGGTGTCGGCCACTGTCTCGCGGCATGCGTCTTCCCATTGCACAGGCCGGGCCGCGCTGTCTTCGATGATCACTGGCATCGGCGCGGCGCAGAGCTTCCCCAGGGTGCCCTGTCTGGCGTACACGAGGCAAACGAGCCCGGCCGCAGCAGCCGCGGTGCAGCGCCGGGCCAGCCGCCCTTTAGCGTGGCCGTCCGGTGTCACGAGGTCTGCAAAAGGAATGACCATATGAGAGAAACGATCGCCGCCGCCTGCCTCGCCGTCCTGCCCTTCGGTACCGCCATCGCAGAGACCATCGGCACGGTCACGGCCGCCTTCGATGGAGGGGAGGCGCGGACGTTCTATGCCAACGTTGTGGATGGGCAGAGCCGGTCGTCGTGGCTGAGCATCATGCCTGGCGCCCTGACCGGCGCGAGCTTCAGCATCTGGGCCAACCCCGCCGCGGAGGCGAACGCCATGTCGGACGTGCTGGTTCTGGGGGCGAGCCTTGTGCGCGCACCGAACGGATATCGGGCAATCGCGGAGGCGCAGTACCTTGAAAGTGGGTTCGACCGGTTCTGGACGGCCGCGGAGGAGAACGCGGTTCAGATCGAGTTGAGCGGCATAGAGGTGGACGGCGATACGCTGGTCGTCGAGGGCAGTTTCACAGCCCCGCTGACCTACGCCGAAGGCGCTTCTGCCCCCGTTCTGGATCCGGAAAGACAGACCGTGATCACCGGGACCTTCTCGGCCCGGCTGCCAAAGGACTAGAGGCGGGAGAACGCGCCCCGCAGATCGGCCAGAGCGAGCAGGGATCCCTCGGGCGGTCGTGCGAAGCTTGCTGCGGCCACCTAGGCCGCGGCAGAGAGACGCCACAACTGCGAGCGCGCACCGTAGACCGGTCCGGATGGCCATGCTCCTCCTGTTCGGCCCACGCGCCGGGGCGGCGGCCGGGCGCGGGACACGTCCTCTGGCGGAGTGCACGCTGACATCGGGCCGTCGACCGCACTCGCATCGGACCGAGACAGCGTCATGAAGGCGGATGCACCTGACCATCCGCCCATCGCCGATATCGGGCCGCTGATCGTGACGGCACGCGCCGAGGTGGACTCGCGCCGCCGCGGTGACTACTTACCACGCAGTCTCGTGGGGCGGAGCCGTCCCGTCTCTGGGGGTCACACAATGCGTTCATGGCTGCGCTGGCCCGGACGTGGGCCGGCACCGCCCTCCGCCCCCCCGGCACCGCCCCTGCCCGATCCCGGCCACCGGATCTACGCCGTCGGTGACGTGCACGGGCGCCACGATCTTCTTGAGATGCTGCTCTGGACCCTCAAACAGGATGCCGCCGCCCAGGAGGACGAGCGCCTCCCGATCCTTGTCTTTCTGGGCGATCTGATCGACCGGGGGGATCACAGCCGGAAAGTGCTCGATCAGGTGATGGACGCGTGGCTGTCGTGGCCGCGCACGGTCTGCCTGCGCGGCAACCACGAGGACGCCCTGCTGGGGTTTCTCGACGCGCCGGAAACCGGCCGGTCTTGGCTGGGGTTCGGCGGCAAGCAGACCCTCGGCAGCTACGGCGTCCCCGCTCCATCGTCCCAGGCAAGCGCTTCGGAGCTTTTTGGGACGGCTTTGGCATTGTCTGGTGCATTGGGGCATCATGGGGATTTTTTGCGTCGGTCGGAGCTGCTTTTTCGGTCTGGGGACGTGGTTTTTTCGCATGCGGGGCTGGACCGTTCGGTGCCG
>JBCDGG010000008.1:0-59508 GCA_038757905.1 Pseudomonadota bacterium
AACGGCAATCGAGGGTCGCAGACACCCGTCGCTTCCAGCTCTGTACCGGACAGCTCTATCCTCGTCGCCGTGGCCCCCGGCAACCTGAGCACGACCCTCGGGCCGTCGGCTCGCAACGCATCGAAGCGCATGTCCGGGTCGGAGGCGGTGAGTTGGGGAAGGGGCGGTGGATCGGGGGGCTCCTGCTCCCGAATCCCGTCGCCCCTCAGCACAACGTCGCCCGTCTCGGGCTTCGGCGCGACCCGCGAGGATCTTTCCTCCCGCTCCGCTTCCGCCTCGCGATCGCCCCTCTGCTTTTCCCCCTGTCGTTCCTCCTCCGGCCCCGGCTCGGGGAGCGGTAGAGGCAGGCTGGCGATGCAGGGATAGTCGGGCTCACGATAGGGGCCCACAGGACCCCGGACGGCGATCGAGAAATCGGCCGCGAGGGTACGGCTGTGCTCGATCTCGTACCGGCCCGTCTGGACATTGTGCGTTCGGTGATGTCCGACACCGAGGATGCGCCCCGCAATCAGATCGCGCGTGAGCGTTTCGATGGTGAGGGTTCCCGTTTCGAACCGGAGAGACCAATCGCCATCGGGCATGTCGTACAGCCCCGCCGTGGCATAGACCGCATTCGCGGGCTGGGCATTGCCCCTTTTCCCTCCCGCGCGAGCCATCCATTCGTCGTAGGACAGCACCGGGTAGGCCCCGGGTGCGATCGGGCCCGATGTCACGAGCGAGATCTGGAAGTGCTCCGCGAAGGCCTTGCCCGGGCCGATCTCATCCGCGGCCTGGATGCGAAGCACGCATGGGTTGGCGATCCCGGATGGCCCGATGAAGATCCCATCCTCCGGGCGGTCCAGCCCCATCGGATAGACGACGGCGGAGAAGGTCTTCATCTCGAGATCGAGAGGAGTGTTGATCGCGTCCGCTACCTCGCCAGTGTTGAACCCGCTCTGGCCGAGCCGGGCGTATTCATCAACGATCGTGAACTCCAGCAGCAGCCCGTCCAGCGAGGTCGTGGCGCCGGGATCGTCCGCCATGTTGGTCAGGATCAGCCGCGACGGCGTCTGCTCCTCGACCTCGAATGTCCAGGCCGCCGATTGAGCCGGGACGCCGCCCTCGTCTACCGACAGACTTGCCTTGGGCAGGGTTTGCGGAGGCCGGGCCATCGCCGCAGAGAGGTTCTGGATCGGCAGCCGACCTGTCGGGTCGTAGGCGCGGACACGCAGCCGGTTCACCGGGTCAAAGCCGCTGACGCGAATGATGAAGCAGGTCGCTGCGTTCCGCTCGATCCTTCCGCTCCGAAGCCGCTCCGTCAGATTGATCGGCCCCCAGGCGCTATTCGCCCCGTTCAGATGAACAGGTTCGCATTCCCCAAGGCTTTGGAGGCGCCATTCCGCGCCTGAGCCGATCCCGGGGCGATGCTCCGGGTATTGCATGTAGGCTTGCAGGAAGCGGGCGAACGGGTCGCGCAGCGGCACCCCGAAGAAGCGGCGCATGTAGGAATCCGCCCAACGCAGTTCCGAGGCGCAGACAGCGCCCCGCGCATTGCAATCCCGCGTCACGGGGCCCTGCGCCAGCATCTGCGGCACGTAGCGATAGTCGACGGCGCTGGGTTCCGGCCCGGCCAGCCCGCCCTTGGCATAGGATTCTGCCAGGTAGCGCCAGAACGACGAGGCTCCGTACTGGTTGTCGGTCACGCGCTTGTCGGTTTCCGAAAAGCCGAGGGGGGCGGGAAGCGGCTGATCGTAGCTCCGCCGGCCCCACGCGATCTTGACGTGCAGGTCCGGATTGCTGGCCCGCAGCAGCCGCACCGCGTCGGCGGCGACAGCGTCGGCGAGGCCCTCGTAGATCCATGCGCCGGGTCGCGTGGAACGGTCTTCGCACACAAAGAACGGCGTCGCCCAGGTCACCGCGTGAAACAACTCGTGGGCAAGCAGATAGGCGCCGAAATCGGAAAGCTGCCCGTTCTCGAACAGGGCCAGGGCGTTGGCTCGGAGATTGTCATGCGCGCAGGCACCGTACAGCCCCACAAACGGGCCCATGGAGGCGCCGTCGAGAACGTAGATCCGATAGGCGTCCCGGCCGTTTGCGTCCGTCACGATGGGGCTCAGCTTCGGCGCGCCAAAGCCCCAGCGATCGTAAAGCGATGCAACTTCGGTCAGATAGTTCTCGATTTCCAGCTTCTGGGCCGGGTCGAGCGGAACGGTTTCAAGCACGCCCGGAAGGTCGGTGTCCGCGCCGAAGATCGCGCGTGCCAGCCTGCTGAGTTCGGGCGCAAAGTCCTCCACAAGGTTTGGGTGATCCGGGTGACGTCCGTGCCCGGCGGGCACGACGTTGAGCACCTCGAACTGTTTGGTGGGCCAGTTGTCGGACTGGGCGGACGCGGCCCCCGCCAGAGCCGACAAGCAAATGGCAATCGCGGCAAGTCTCGCAGCAATCTGGCGCATGCGCGTCGCCCCCCTGGCGCTCCCCTGCGTCACCTGAAATCTACCGCTCCTCCGGTGTTGGAGCAACGCGCACGCAAAGCGGCGAGTCACCTGCCGGGTGCCGGACCCTGCCCCGACGGACAATGTCCCGCCGTCAGGTCGCCAGGTGTCGGACGGCCGCGTGGGGTGCTCACGGGCCTCAATTGTGCAGACGGCAACCCTGCGCATCCTCCGCGGTTGCCGCAACCGGGCGCGTTGTGGGAAGCTATGCATGGGGGTCGGAGTTAGCGCTTCTCGGCCCTTAAGCTCACGAGGACGGCTGTGCTGCGGCCCCATGCATCCCGATCCAAGGACAGCGATGGGGGGCGGTTAGGGCGAGGCGGTCCCTGACACCCAGAACTCGTTTCGCCTGGCGCGGACCTGTGCGGCAAGGAAGTCGACGAAGAGGCGTACCCTGGCCGTGTTCCTCAGGTCGCGATGCAGAAGGAGCCAGATGCTCCGATAGGGCATCGGCTTTTGAAACGGCGCGCGGATCAGGGCCGGATGACGGTCTCCGAGATTGCAGGCCAGATAGGCCATCCCGAGGCCGGATGCGGCCAGGGCGATCAGCGGAACCAGTTCGGACACGCGATGCTTGAGCGTGGCCTCCGGATAGTAGCTCTCCTTCAGCCATTTCGCCGTGGTCGCTTCCTCCGCCTCATGCCAGCCAATGAACTGCAGGCCCATTCCCCCATTGTCGACAACCCGCGCGGCGTAGTCCCGCGTGCAGTACGCTGCCTGGGACATTTGTGTGAGCTTCCGCCCCACCACATCGTCGGTCACCTCGGTGGCGACTCGTAGCGACACGTCGGCCTCTCGCCGCGTCAGGTCGCGGATATCGTTGGTGAAGTTCATGTTGAGGGTGATGTCGGGGTAGAGGGCTGCGAAGGCCGCGAAATCGTCCATCAACGATGTCATCGCCAGCCCGTGTGGCAGGGTGACATAGACCGTCCCAGAGGGTTGGGCATCGCGACCGACGATCACCCGCGACGCGGCCGACATCTCCGCCTCCACGCGTTCTGCGTGGGGCATCAGGTCTTCCCCGAGTTGCGTGAGGACGAGACCCTGCTTCGAGCGATCGAACAGGCGGCTGCCGACGCGCTCCTCCATCACCGACAAACGCCGCGTCAGCGTCGTATGGTTCACTTGGATGCTGTCGGCGCCGCCCCGAAGGGTTCCGGTGCGGGCAACCGCCAGGAAGTACTTCAGGTCATCCCAGTTCAGCGCGTGGCTTTCTCGTATGGGCATGGGGTTCATGTTTCATTTTTGAAGCACTGTGTCCACTTTTTCCGGAATACAGATCAAAATCAGACCGGGGTATCCAGGGCCCATCACTCACCACCCCAAGGATGCTTTCCATGAACCCGATCAACTCCGTCTTGATCACTGGCGCCAATGCCGGCCTCGGCCGCGAGGCCGCCCGGCAACTGGCGCTGCGCAACGGTATCGAGAAGATCTACCTCGCCTGCCGCAACCCAGAGAAGGCCGAGGCAGCGAAGACGGCCCTAGAGGCCGAAACCGGCCGGGCCATTTTCGAGATCATCCTCATGGACGTCTCGGATCCCGGCTCGGTGCGGGCTGCAGTATCGGGCCTTTCGTCGCCCGTGGACGCCGTGATCCTGAACGCCGGCGGCACCGGGGGCCGAGGACCCAACGAACGAACGGCCTCTGGCGTGACCAACATCTTTGCCGCGAACGTCCTCGGCCATGTCGTGCTGGTGGACGAGCTTCTCGCGCGGCAGCTGATCACTTCGACCGTGCTTTATGCGGGGTCGGAAGCCGCCCGGGGCATCCCGAAGATGGGCGTGGCCAAGCCGGACATGACGGCGTCGTCGGCGGAGGAGTTCGCCACCGTCGCCGATGGCAGCAAGTTCGGCCCGGACGCCGATCCGCTCGACGTCTATGGCACGATCAAGCTGACCGGAGCGCTGTGGATGGGTTCGATGGCGCGTGCGTATCCGCATATCCGGTTCGTCACGATGAGCCCCGGAGGAACGACTGGGACCAACGGAATGGACGACCTGCCGTTCCTGAAGAAGGTCTTCTTCAAGTACATCGGCGGCACCGTGATGCCGATCTTCGGAATGATGCACAGCGTCGAGACGGGAGCCGCACGGTATGTGGAGGGCCTTTTGGACGCGAAGTTCGAGAGCGGCCATTTCTACGCCAGCCGAGAGGGGTCGCCGACAGGGCCCGTGATCGATCAGGCCGAGATCGACAGCGCACTCGCCAACCCGGACTTCCAGGATAACGCCAACCAGGCCGTGCACCGCTTCGCGGCCTGATCCCAACCTTCAGCCTCAGGAGAGACATCAAAATGGAACTGACACTTCTCGCTCTCGTCGGCCTTGCAGCCCTCATGCTTCTGGGACTGGGCACCATGTCCATGTTCGCGCCCCGCCGGATGGTGAAGAACTTCGCCATCGAGCCGATCGGCACCGCCGGTCTTAGCACGATCCGCTCGGTGATCGGCGGCCTCTTCATCGCCAGTGTTGTGATGCTGGCCTTTGGGCTCGCCACAGGCCAGACGCTCGGCTTCGTGGCGGTTGCGCTCCTGCTCGGCGTGGTCGGGTTCGGCCGGGTGGTCGGCATCGTCACGGACGGTTTCGACAGAGCCGTTCTGCCGCCGCTGGGTGTGGAATTGGTCATCATCGCCGTGCTGACGGTGGCATACCTTCGGTTGCCGGTCTGACCACGGTGCAAGTCATGAAAAAGCGGCGGGCCCCCGGGCCGCCGCTTACGTTTTGCGTTTCGGGATCTGCCGATGCGGCCGCGCTCGTCTCGGCGTACGTCTACGCCAATGGCGTTCGCCTTGCAGAAGGGCCTTCTGGAACGTTGCAGTGATCTGAGCGGTGGAGTTCGGGAACGTCAGAATTCCTGACACGTCTGCACCGATTGCCGGACAGGGCCGGTCGCAGGGCCGTGCGGTCGCTTCTTTGGAAGTGCACCGTAGGGAATGGAGTGGCGCGCTTCTCCGCCTTCTCAGGGTCGGACAGGGGTCGGGAGGGTCGACCCGTAGAAAAAAGTGGGGTGAGGCGTCCCTGGCCGGCTGAAGGCGCGCCTCATCGGCTTCGTTGTACCAAGCGTCCCGCTCTGAGGGAGCGACTGTCCACCGGCACGTCTGTACTAGGGAGGCGATGGCGCGCCGCACGGGGGCGCGGCAACGTCCCTCTGCCGGAAGCCTCGGTGTCTTCCGGCAGTGCGGATCGTTGCCCAGGGCCGATCAGGCCGCGTCCATCATCGGCCCAAGCTCCATCATCAGAGCAAAGTGCGCCGCTTCGGCCTTCAGACGCAGCTTCTCTGCCGCCTTGTTGAACTTCTCGGAGTCCGAAAACCTGCTCTTGGCGAGGTCGAGGAGGCGCTGCCTGTCTTCGTTGGACTTCGCGTAATCGAACTCCCGCTTGGCTTGTGCGATCTCGGCCAGCGCGTCGCGGAACTCAAACGCTTTCTCGAAGAAGGCCTTGTTGGCCACGTCGTACTTCTGCCGCAGCACATTGATCTTCTTGTCTTTCGTGCCGATCAGCTTGCGCTGCCAATCGTCGACATGCGTCTCGGCACGTGTCTCGCGGGCGATAACATGGTCGAGGTCTTTGCGCGCCTTGGCGACGTCCTTGACCGTCCATTTCACGGGCTTCTCGCCAGCGCCTTCCAGCGCGCCCATCGTGGCCTTGCCGACGATCCCGTCGATCTTGAGCTTGTTCTTCTTCTGGAAGTCCTTCACCGCCTGCTCTGTCAGTGGACAGAAGGTGCCCGTCGGTTTGATGCTCGGCTTTGCGCCGGACTTCTGCAGAAGGGTCTGCATCTGTTTGACCTTGGAGCCTTTGTCTCCGCGTTTCAGTACACCCATGGCTGCGTTCCTTTCTTAGCTGGTATGGCGTGTTCCAATGGGTGCTTTCTGCCGGGCTCGGGCTTCAGTTCGATGTCTGCGACGACGTCCAAGTGTATCTTTTGTTTCGCTTTTTTTCATTCTTGAATCGCCTGGCTCGGCGAGTGGGATGCTGCCTTCGGGCCCAGATTCTGGGTCGATACTCCTTGCCCGAAAACGAAGTGAGCGCGCATCCCCGGAGGGTGATGCGCGCTCATTTGGGTTCGGCCTGAATTGGGGGAGAGCCGGGTTCGGTGGTCGTGATCCGCGTGTCCCCGGCGCGGCGGCTAGGCCGCAGGCGTCGAGCAGACACCGGGCGGGTGCCAGGCGTCGGATACCCCGTAGGAGCAAGCCTCACGGGGAGTGGAGGCCGTCCGGGATTACGCGCAGATGCGGCCGTCCTCCGCCCCACCGGCGATCATCGCGGCGGCGACCGTTGCATAGGCCGTCGCCCAGGCCTCCCGGGTGGTGTCGCAGAACGCATCGCCGAGTGTCTCTGCGAACGCGGCGAGAAGCGCCGCGCCCACGACGTCGTAGTCGGCCTGCGCAACGCCGAACGCCGCATGGCGGCGTCCGAGCGCGTGGAGCGCGGGCAGGATTTTGCCCGGCGTCTCGATCTCGCGGATCACGAGGCCGAGCGCGGCGCCCAGCTTGGACTTCTGCGCCTCCATGTCGGTGCCCGCGAACATGGCCGCAGCGTCGGGCGCCATCTCGAAGAGAATGGCGTAGAACCGGGTCAGCAAGGCGTCCGCATGGGGCGCGGCGTCGGACCAGCTGGACCGGAGGGTTGCGATCTTGTCGGGGGAGAGGGTCATCTGATGTCCTTTCTGACGGGCTGATCCGTTGCGATGGGCTCAGTCTGTGGTCCGGGCTTTTCGCTCCGATGTCCGCCAAGGCGCTGACGGGTTTCAATTGTTTCCGGGCGTGCGGGCCTCAGGCCGCGTGCTGCCGGGGCGTGCCGAGCAGCGCCTCCTGCTCGATGCGCATCAGACGGTGCAGCTCCCTGTGGAGGTGCTGGACTTCGTCGAGGCTCCAATCGAGGGCCGCGATCTTGTCCGTCACTTCGAAGAACTCGGTCGAAAGCGCATCGCGGGTCTCCTGGTAGCCGCCAAGCGCGGCCGTGCCGCCCGACAGCAACGCCTCGGACAGTAATTTGGCGTCGCGCAGGGCGTCGGTGATGCCATGGGCCGTCGCTGGGTCCTTGAAGTAGCCGGCATCGCCCACAAGCGCCCAACCGGCGCCCCAGGCCTGCCGAATGTGGCCGCGCGCTCCGGCGAAGCGGCGGATCCGCTCGGCGGGTACGTCGGGCAGAAAGTCCTCCGGGGCGCCGCACCTGTCGAAGACCTCGCGGAGCGCCCGATAGGCGTCCTGCCCGCCGAGCCGGCGCAGGGCATCCTCGGGCATGGAGGCAAACGCACAGGCCTGTCCGCCGTTCGTCGGGATCAGCCCGGCCATGATGCCGGAGCCGTAGAGCCATTCGTAGCCCTGCAGGCCTTGGGCCGCGACATAGGTGTAGATCGAAGCCGTCTGGTGCCGGCTCCGGCGCAGGACGCGCGCGTTCACCGCCTCCGCCACGGCGGACTGGCGGCCGTCCGCGCCAATGACCGTGCCGCACGCGACGCTTTGCAGCGACCCGTCGGGCAGGCGCAGCTCAACCCCGGTGACCCGGCCGTCGGCGCCGCGGGTCAGCCCGTGCAGAGCGGTCTGGTACGCGAAGGTCGCCCCGGCCGCATCGGCTGCATCGGCCAACACGCTGTCGAGCACGTAGCGGCGCGGGGCATAGAGCCCCTCCGCCCGCCCGCGGGGCGAGACGTCCACCGGGAGACGCGCGCCCCCATAGGTAAAGACGGTGCGTCGAACGGCGGGCGTTCCGGCGCGCTGGAGGGCGGGCAGAACGCCGGCCTCGTCGAGCAGCGACACGCCGAGGCGCATGAGGGCATGGGTCGACAGCGTGTCGGTGCCTGGGCGGTCTCGGTCGACCACCAGCACGCGCTGGCCGCCCCGGGCCAGGTGCAGCGCCGTGGCGGCACCGGCGCAGCGGGCGCCGATGATCACGGTATCGAAGCGGGAAGGGAACAGAATAGGCATAGCGGGATCTTCCGTCAGGCGGCGTGCGCGTGGGTGAGTTGGGCGAGCATGTGCGCGGCGAGGTCGCGCGCATCGGAGCCCGCCCCGTCGATCAGGGTGGACTTGCGTCGGCGCATAAAGGGCAGGCCCATGGCGTAGAGACCGGGGGCCCCGGTGATGATGCCACCGTCATGGACAAGCCGCCCGCGCCGGTCGAACACGGGCAGATCGAGGAAGCTGTGGTCTGGCCGGAAGCCGGTGGCCCAGAGCACCGAACCGATCTCGCCCGAGCCCAGGCGCAGCGACAGCCGCGGCTCGCATACAAGGGCGGTCGGGCTGGGGCGGTTCGCAGGCGACAGGGCCGAGGCGATGCCTTCTGCCTCCGCCCAGGCGTCGAAGCCGTCGAGTAAGCGGCCGAGTTTCAGATCGGCCAGCGCACAGTGGTTGCGCAAGCCGCCGGAGAACAGGGCGCTGCCCTCTCGGATCATGGCGAGGCGGCCCACGATTTCGACACCGTCAGACTGGACGGCGTTCAGGTCGAGCGCGTCGGCGCCCCCGGCGAGCTGGAACGAGGGCAGACGGCGGACGCGGGCGATATCGTCGATTGCGGTGTAGCTGTCGTCCATCCGGCCCGTAGCGTCCATCCACCATTGGATGTCGCGGCCGCGATAAGTGCGTGGGGCGCGGACATGCTCGCCGACGGACAGGATCACCTGGCGTCCGGAGCGTTGCAGCTCGCGGGCAAGCTGCAGCCCCGTGGCCGAGCCGCCGACCACGAGAACACCGCCCTTCGGCAGGTCCGACGCGCGCTTGTAGTCGAAGGTCGTGAACTGCGGCAGGGCGCGTGGCAGCTCGCGGGCCAAAGCGGGCAAAGACGGGCGCGCGCAGGCGCCGGTCGCGATAACCACGTTGCGGCAATCGAGCGCCCCGGCGTCCGTGTGCACGCGGTAGCCCGCGGGCCCGGGCACGACGCTGCCGACGGCAATGCCCGTTTCGACGGGCATCTTGTGCTCCCCGGCGTACCCCTGAAGCCGTGCGGCAAGATCGGTTGCGCTGGAGAACCCATCGGGATCATCGCCCATGTAGGCGCCGCCGGGCAGGCGGCTCTGCCAGTTCGGGGTCAGCAAGCGCAGCGAATCCCAGCGGTCCTGCCGCCAGGCGTTCGCAATCTGGCCGCGCTCGAGCACGACGTGGTCGATGCCACGCGCGGCCAGTTCATAGCTCATGGCGAGCCCGGCCTGGCCGGCGCCGATGATGACGGTCGTTCGATAGTTCACGACACTCGCTCCTTGGGTCGGGGGCCGTCAGGCGACGGACACGCTCACGTTGCTGGGATTGGTGATGATGTCGAAAACGGCCGAGCGCTTCTGGGACTGGGCGACGACGGCGGCGATGTCGGCGTCAGAGGCGTCCGCGTCGATTTCGAAGCGCACGCGGATGTCGTTGAAGCCGTTGCGCACCTCGGCATCGACGCCGAGGATCCCGGCCATATCCATGTCTCCTTCGACATGGGCCGTCACCTTGCGCAGCTGGATGCCGCGGTTCTGCGCGACAGAGGCGACGCCGGCCGCAAGGCAGCTCGCCAGGGCGGACAGCACGATCTCAACCGGCGTGGCGCCAGCGTTTCCGGCGGCGAACTGCTCGGGATGGTCGGCGTCGATGGTGAAGCTGGCGTTGCGCGGCTGCTCTTCGCCGAGGCCGAAGAAGCCGCCGATCGTGGAGCGCGAATGCGTGCCGGACTGCCATTCGCAGGTGGCGCGCCACTGGAACAGGCCGGCTTCGGGCATGCCGGAGATGGCGTCGCGGGCGCCGAGCAGCGCATCGACGTTGACGCCGTTGTCGGCCTGGATGTCGTTCTGGATGTTCATGGGGGTTTCCTTTTCGGGGATGGGGTGGGCATGAGGGATGCCGAGGCCGATGGCCCGGGCGAGACTGCGGACGGCCCGTGCGGGCCAGCCGTTGGGGACGGGGCGATCCAATGCTGGGGTAGCGCCGTGCGTGGTCATCTTTTGGTTCCTTCATCGGTACTGTCGAAGCGGCACGGGCGCCGTGCTCCGATGGACCGGAAGATGCCGTCGCCGCGTTTCGGGCGGATGTCCGGCAGGGGGCAATTGCGTTTCGATTGTTCGAGGGCCGGGGTCGCCATGTTTCATTTGTTGGGCTTGGGGCGGCGCGCTTCGTCGGATGCTGAGGGCCCGCAGCGCAGCGAAAGGCCGCGCATCGAGCAAGCCGCCACACGCGCCCGATGCGATGCGCGCCGCTAGAGGCAGGCGGCAGTTGGTAGAAAAACTCCGGAGATAGCGGACAGCGTAGGCCCGCACCTGCGGCCGGGCAGGTCAGCCGGTGGGGGAGGGCACCAACAGCCCCGCGGCGGGGAAATCGATCACGAAGGAGGCCCCCCTGTCTTCGCGCTGATCCAGCTCGATACTGCCCCCGTGGGCGGCGATGATCCGGTGGCAGAGCGCCAGGCCGATCCCCGTGCCCTTGCCCGCGTCCTTCGTTGTGAAGAGCGGGTCGAAGATCCGCGGGGCGACATCGGCCGGAATGCCTGGCCCATTATCGGAGACGCGGATTCGGATGCCGCGCCCGTCCGGGGCAGGGGAGACCTGCAGCTCGATCCGGGCATCGGTCTGTGGCCCCAGCGCATGCTCGGCGTTCACCATCAGATTGGTCAGCACCTGGACGACCTGCACTTCGTCGACCCTCAGATCGGGCAGGTCCGGCGCGCTCGCAATCCGTACGTCGATCTCGGTGGTGCCGCTGGCCTCGAACGCGTCCTTGGCCGTCTGCAGCAGGTCCAGCGGCGGGATCTCTTCGAGGCGCAGCGGCCGGTCGCGCGCCATCGACAGAAAGGCTCGGACGATCGAAACGCATCGCTCGGCCGCATCCGCCACACGCTCGACGCGCTTCTGCGCCGGGCCCTCCACGCCATCTTCAGCCAAGAGCTGTGCATTGCCGACGATGATGGAGAGCGGGTTGTTGAGCTCGTGCGCTACGCCGGCGAGCACCTCGCCAAGGGCCGACATCTTCTCGGATCGAAAGACCTGTTGGCGCTGGCGGTCCAGCTCCTGACGCATCTTCAACTCATCGGTCAGGTCGACGATGCTGGAGACGATCACGTCTTCGCCGCGATAATCGATGAGACGCGCCGAGATCGAGGCGGGAAACGGCGATCCGTCGGCGCGGCGCGCGGAAATGCGCATGTCGTCTACCCGGGCGTTCGGCAGAAGCTCCGTGATGAAATCCGCGCGCTCCTCGCGCAGGGCGAAGTGCTCACGGCTGTTGAACCCCTTGCCCAGAAGGGCTGTTGCCTCGGGCGATCGGTACAGGATCTGCCCGTCCCCGATCCGCGCCATGGTCAGACAGGTCGGGCAGGCTTCGAGAACCCGGGCCATCAGATGCTCCAGCTCGCCTTCCGCCTGGCCGTGCGATGCCTGGGAGAGGCGCAGCGCGAACCCGCCGTCCGCAGTGGCCTTGAGCGCGAAGCGAAGCGGGCCGGCGGAGGTTTCAACGTCCAACTCGCGCGCGGGCGCGGCCGGATCGGTCAGGCCCTCTTCGGCGATGGAGAGCTGGTGCGCAGAGGCGGAGGACAGCACGTCCTGCCGGACGGCTTCGGAAAGCAGCATCGACCAGGGCGTCCCCGCCGCCAGGTAGACGTCCAGCCGTGGAAAGAGCTTGCGAAACGGCTCGTTCACAAGGACGAGTTGGGCCTCCGTTCCAAAGACGGCCCAGGGCTCGTGAGTGAAGGCGAGGATCTCTTCGGGGGACATGTCACGCGCGGATCAGCTTGCTGGCAGAGTCAGGGGCCTCCGACGCTCGTCACCCGAGCGTCGGCGAGAAGACCGGCACCGCGATCCTCGGCTGCCTGTTCCACGCTGAACCGTCCATCGAGCAAGGCCGCGGTGGCGGGATGCACCACCGCGCGCAAGTCGGGCGCCACCGCTTGCAGCTTGTCCGCTTCCGTGACGGCTGGGCCGAAGACGTCGTAGATGTACTTCTGAACGCCGACGACAGAGCCGATCACCGTGCCGGAGGCAATGCCGATCCGGGCGATCCACTTGGTGGGATGCGATCTGTTGCGCTGCTCGAGGTAGCGCAGGAAGCGCAGGGCGGCACTGGCCACAGAGCCCGCGTGATCCTCGACCGGGTCGGGCACGCCGGAGACGGCGAAGTAGCTGTCGCCGACGGTGCGCACGCGCTCGCAGCCGAACTGTTCGCCGATCCGGTCGAACGCGGTGTAGACGTCGTTCAATTCGCTGACGATGACCGCGGGGTCGTGCTCGGCGACGATCTCCTCGAAGTTCGAGAAGCTCAGCGTCAGCACGGTGACGTCGGCGAACAGGCGCGGGGCGACGACACCGAAGGACTTGTACTCCTCGTACGCGGTGCGGGGCATCATGTTGAGCAGCAGCTTCTCAACATGCTCCTTCTCGCGCTTGATCTCGTGCGTGTTGCGCTCGACCATCATCGCGTAGGAATCGATCATGGATTCCAACTCTTTGATCCGGCTGATATTCTGGCAGACGAGGACGGCAAGGTCTTCTGTCTGGTCGAGCGCCAGATTGCCCTCGATGGCCACGGTCATCGACCGGCGGCGGCGTTTGAAACTGACCTCGGAGGTGAACCTGTCGGCGTTGTCGAGGCGCTTCAGCGCTTCGCTCAGCTCCGCCCCGGCGAGCAGCTCCGAGAGCTTGGTTTCGCCTTCGATGGGGCCGAACCATTCGGCGAACGTGTCATTGGCATAGCGGAGGGCACCGGTCCGCACGTCGACCAGGGCCACGCCGACGCCGATTGCGCGCAGGAGCTGTTCGTTGATGGCTTCGATCGACATTACCGGTCCACAAGCAGTTCGCGACGTGCCTCGAATGCCTCGAGCACGATGTCCGTGTCCTCCTGCTCGACGGAGAACTCGTCCAGGGTTTCCTGGATCAACTCCTTGAGCCGGTCGAAATGCGCGTCGTGGATCGTAAGGGACTTGTGCGCATTGGCGATATGCGTGTCTGAGAACGAGGCTGGCCCCCCCATAAGGGAGGACACGAACTTCGTCTGATGGTCGATCAGCTTCGGCATATCCACATCGTCAAAGAAGGGCCCCACATCGTCATCGTCGAGAAGCTTGTCATAGAGCCGCATCACGACGCGGCTGACCGTCGAGAAGCCCCCATACTTCTCATATGGCGTTTTCGACATCGTTGATCCCCTTCGCTGCATGTCAGACAGTGGCTAGGCGGCAAGCTGACCCGTCTTAGCTTGGCAGGGCATGTGGCCTGAAACAATCCTGTTGCGTATCAACGGCCCGACGATGTGGGGATCGCTGAGGTGAGACGCGCCGCGCGCGGACGACACGGTGGTCAGCGCGCAATCCGGGAACGCCACGCGCAGGAGCTGGGACAGCGCCCGGATGTCGGAGCGGACGCGCCGACCGGTGACGATGTGCACGGGGCAATCGAGCGTCACCACACCCAGCAGATCGAGCGGCGCCTCCGCCTGGGCGCGCCACTCCGCCACGACGGACGGCATGGCGGCGGTAAAGCGGGCTTGCAGCCTGGGCGAGGTGTGGCCCCAGGCCCGTCGGCCCATCCACCACTCCGTGACCCTCTGAGCGGCCTCCCGTGGCCGGTTCTCCGCCACAAGGTCCGTTGCCTTGCGGATCATCCGCAAGTGGCCGCGAAACTGGTGGCAGGGCGCAAGCTCGCGCAAAGCGCAGATCAGATCGGGGTCGATCAGGGTGACGCTATGCACGCGCGACGGCTCTCGGATCGCCGTGACGAGCGCGTGGTATCCGCCCGTTCCGTGGGCAACGAGGTGGACAGGCTGCGACGCCAGCCGGGCGTCATGTGTGAACGCGCCCGGACGGTCGTAGGCCCGGCAACTGGCCTGGGGGCCAAGGCAATCCGAAATGCCGACCCACTCCTGGGCGACACCGAAGGGGTTGGAGAGAAAGAGTGCGGTGTTGGCCGCCAGCGCGGGCCGATCCATGGGGTGTGCAAAGTCGAACATCGTCGGATTCCTTAAGATCGCTTGAACTCTGGCGACGGTGTGCAGCCCCGATGTTTCACGACGCGGTCTCACCGCGTTTCTTTTGTTTCAGGCGTCGGCACTCGAGCCTGAAGGGCCTGCCGTTCCAACCTTCAGCACATCTAAGACTCGGAAACGGGCCGCATCGCGAAGATGCGGCCCGCCTGAGCCAAGGAATGGACGCGTAGCGGGTCAGCCTGGCGCTGCGGCCAGAGCGTGCCGGATCGCGCCCCAGCTGCGCTCGATCTTTCCGGCAAGCCGGTCGAGCGCCGCAGCGTCGGAGCCGTCCTCGATGATCGATAGGCGCAGCACCGTTTCGCCCTTCCACTCGGCGGTACGGACGAAATGCTCCGCATCGTTTAGCGCTCGTTCCATGGCTGCGGTCAAATCTGCCGTGGCCGCGCGCGGGTCTTCGAACTGGAGCGCGATCTGATTGAGGCTGACGCGGTTCACAACGCGTATCCCCTCCGTGCCGGCAAGGCGGTTGGCGAGCCTCTGCGCCCCGTCGCAATGGCGCCGGACGAGTTGAGCGACGCCTTCCCGCCCCAAGGCCTTCAGCACGGCCCAAACCGCAAATCCCCGCGCCCGCCGGGAAAGCTCCGGCCCATATTGGGTGGGGTTCCGGCCATCGTCGGGCGCGTGGCTGAGATATCCGGCCGTCAGGTCCATCGCCCGGCGATGGGCATCGGCATCGCGCACGATTGCCACGCCGGAATCGTAGGGCACCTGCAGCCACTTGTGTGCATCGGTCGACCAACTGTCGGCCCGTTCCAACCCCGCGGTTCTGATGCTGAGCTCCGGAACCGCCCGGGCCCAGAGGCCAAAGGCAGCGTCCACATGAAGCCAGGCCCCGCGCGGGCGCGTCAACTCGGCGATGGCGCCGACATAGTCGAACGCGCCGGAGTTGATGTGCCCGGCCGTCGCGATGACAACCGTCGGCGCATCCGTCTCGTAGAGCGCGCGGGTCAGCGCCAGCAGGTCCATGCGGCCCTCTGCATCGCATGCGACCAGCGTGATCTGGTCGCTGCCGAATCCGAGATACCGCAGGGCTGCGAGGTTCGAGACATGTGTGTCCTCGCATGCCAGAATCCGGATGGGCGGGGCGCCCGCCAGCCCGCATTTGGCAAAGTCGTACCCGGCCCGGCGCAAGACCGTATCGCGCGCGGCGGCGAGGCAGGTGAAGCCTGCCATGGTCGCGCCGGTTACGAAGCCGACAGAGGCCTCGCGCGGCAGATCGAGAAGATCGAGGAGCCACGCGGCGGCAGCCTCTTCGGCGGTGGCGGCGGCGGGCGAGCATTGGTAGATCGCCGCGTTCTGCCCCCACACGGATGTCAGCCAGTCTGCCGCGACGCCGACAGGGCTCGACCCGCCCATGACCCAGGCGTGAAACCCGGGCTGTGTGTTGCCGACAAGGCCGGGCTCGGCGGCGGCGATCAGGTGCGAGATGACCTCCTCCGCGGGCATCCCCGTCTCTGGGGTGGGGCCGCCGAAGGCTTGGCGCAGTTCTGCAGTGGTGGCTTCGGGATGGATCGGCCGCACCCGGTCCCGCCAGGTTTGGCCGTACTCCGCCGCCAGGGCCAATGCGGCGTCGGCGGCGGGGGCTACGCTATCGGGTTTCATCTCGGGTGCAGCCACTTGGGCAGGTAGCTGTAGGCATTGGCCGCAGCCGTTGCCATGCTGATCTCCTGCGCTTCCAGCATCTCTTCGAGCTTGCCGGCGTTGTAGGCATCGAACGTCTCAGTCGCGCCGCCCACGTGCTCACCTCCCACGAAGACCTGCGGGATGGTGTGGGTGCCGCAGATCTCCTTCAGCGCGGCGCGTAGGCGCCCACCGTGGTTGTCTCTTTGGTAGGCGACCGCGTCCAGTTCGATGGCGGTGTAGGGGATGCCCGCGTCTTCGAACATCTTCCGGACGGACCAGCAGAACTCGCACCATTCGAGGACGTACATGAGCACCGGGTGATCGGCCGCCGTCTGGCGGACCTCGGCCAGCGCCGCGTCGTCCGCGGGCGGAAAGGACGGGGCGCCGCCACCGGCGGAGACGTCGAAGCGCACCGATGCGGTCGAGCGGCTGATGGCGTGCTCCTCCGCGCTCATCTCCTCGCTGACATCGTCGAAGAGCGGGGTGGAGAGGTAGCGCTCGCCCGTATCGGGCAGCATCGCGAGGATCTTGGAGCCTTCCGGTGCCGTTCTGGCCACTTCGAGGGCCGCGGCAAAGGTGGCGCCTGCCGAGGTGCCAACGAAGATCCCCTCCTTGCAGGCGAGATCCCGGGCGGCCTGCATGCTCGCCGCACCCCCGATTGGCTGGTAGGCGTCGATCCGGTTCTCCGACAGCGCCTCCTGCACGATCATCGGGATGAAATCGGGAGACCAGCCCTGCATGGGATGCGGGCGCCAGGCCGGGTGGGCTGCGGCGGCACTCCCGTCGGAATTGTAGGCCTGTTTGTGGTCGTTCTCGAGCAGCCGCGCGTTCTCGGGCTCGACCGCGACGATCCGGGTGGCGGGGCTCTGGTCGCGCAGCGTGCGGGAGACGCCCGTGAGCGTGCCGCCCGTGCCGAAACCGGAGACGAAGTAATCGAGCCCGTCCCGGCCGAAATCCTCTAGGATCTCGCACGCCGTTGTGCGGGCGTGCACTTCGGGGTTGGCGGGGTTTTCGAACTGGCGGGCGAGGAACCAGCCATGGGTTTCGGCAAGATCGCGCGCCTTTTTGACCATCCCGGTGCCCTTTTCGGCGGCGGGCGTCAGCACGACCTTGGCGCCGAGAAAGCGCATCAGCTTGCGCCGCTCGACGGAAAAGCTCTCCGCCATGGTCACCACGAGCGGGTAGCCCTTTTGCGCGCAGACCATGGCAAGGCCGATCCCGGTATTGCCGGAGGTCGCCTCCACCACCGTTTGGCCGGGTTTGAGCGAGCCGTCGCGTTCTGCGGCTTCGATGATCGACAAGGCCAGACGGTCTTTGACGGAGCCGCCCGGGTTGGCGGCTTCGAGTTTGACGAACATCTCGACGCCATCGGGCGCAAGCGTGTTGATCCGGATCACGGGCGTGTTTCCGATCGTGTCCAGAATTGAGGAGCGGATGGCCATTTCATTTGTCCTTGGTTCTGGCGGGGCGGCCCCGCCTTGGGTGTCTCTTGAGTGTTGAATGCCGGTGGGCGGCGCGGCGCCCGGGCGAGTGCGCCTGGCGCCCTAGTGGCGGCCGATGCAGGGGGCGCCGCAGCGAAGGAAGTCGCTGGGCCGGGTAACGTCGCGCGGCTCGAAACCGATGTCGCGCAGTATGTGATCGTCGAGGTCGTCGATGCGCATGCGGGCTTTGCGCTCCAGACGTTTGGCCTGCAGAGCGTCAGCGACCCGGCGCAGCGCGCGGACCGCGTTGGGGATCCGCGCACCAAAGGTTGTGGGGGTGTTTGCGGTGACGGTCGTCATGTCTTTCTCCTCGGGCCAGGGGGGGGCCGTGCTGTTGCGATGGCCAGACCCTGATGGCCCGAGGTTGCTGTTTGTTGTCGTTGCGCGCGGATTCGGGTTTCAATTCGTTCAGGGCAGACGCGCGCAAGGCTGACGGGTAAGGTCCTGAAACCCGATCGGAATCCGGCGGGCAGCCGAGCCGGGCGCGCGGCGCGCTGTTACAATTGAAACACGCCGGCGCATTGCTGAAATGCCCATGAAACATGGGAAAGGTAGCTGGCAGAACATGACGATGGAACACGGCACGCCAGACCCCGGGACGGACATCCTCTTCGACGCGTTCGAAACCGTCGACGAGGGCATCGGGATCTACGACGCCGACGAGCGCCTCGTCTATTGCAACGCGCTCTACAAGAGGCATCTGGGGCCGGTTGCGGATATGGTGACGCCCGGCACGCCGTGGCGCAGCTTCATGCGCGCCTATCTCGCAGCGGGGCTTACCAGCGCGGATCACTACCCCAACGAGGACTTCGACGCGCAGGCGGACAAGCTGCGGGCGGAGAATGTCCGGCAGGTGTCGGAAGTGGCGCTGGGCGAGCGCCGGTTCGAGGTCGCCTATTCCCCAATGCCCAACGGCGGGTTCGTCTTGCGCCGCAAGGATATCACCGAGAGGTCGCGCGCCGAGGCTGCGGCCGAACACTATTCGGCGCTTCTGACGCTTATCCTGGATGCCAATCCGATCCCGGTGGTGATGGCGCGTCTTGAGGACAGCAGGGTTGTCTGGCGATCCCCCGCGGCCGTCGAACTGATCGGAGAGGCAGAGTACACCGTCGACCGCTTCCAGGATCCCGACGCGCGGGCGCGCTACGTTGCGCTCCTTCAGGCCGAGGGCAAGGCCGTGGGCTTTCGGACGCGTGTGCGCGCCGCTGACGGAAAGATCCTGACCGTGGCGCTGTCGGGCGTGCTGACGGAGTATGAGGGCGAAACCTGCGTCGTCTCCTCGATCACCGACCTGACGGAGGTGCTCAACCGCGAGGCCATGCTGCGCAAGGTGATCGAGGCCTGTCCGGCCCCGGTGCTGATGAATCGGGCCGAGACCGGGGAAATCCTCTATCGCAGCCCCGAACTGATCGCGCTGCTGGGGGAGGGGCTGGACGCTAAGGCCTTTTATGCCGATCCGGCCGACCGGGCAGGATTTCTGGACGCTCTGCGGCGTGACGGTGAGGTGACGGAGTTTCGCGAGCGTCTGCTTCACGCCGACGGACAGCCGTTCTGGGCCGCCGTCTCCGGCCGTGTGACGGAGTGGGACGGAGAGGATGCGCTGGTTACCTTCACGCGCGACCTGACCCCGCAATTGCGCATGGAATCCGAGCTCGACCGGCAGCGCGATCTGTCGTTCCAGAACGAGAAGATGTCTGCGCTTGGGGGGCTCCTGGCCGGCGTGGCGCACGAGCTCAACAACCCGCTCTCCGTCGTTGTCGGGCATGCGCTGATGCTGCAGGAGGAGGCCGGTGACCCCGCGATGCGCCGGCAGGTCAAAAAGATCAGCGCCGCGGCCGAGCGCTGCGCGCGCATCGTCAAGACGTTTCTTTCGATGGCGCGGCAGGCGCCGGCACAGGTCGAGCCCGTGGACTTGAACGAGATCGTCCAGGTGGCGACGGAGGTGGCCCGCTACGGCGACGATGCCCATGCGGTGCGGATCAAGATGAACCTCGCACCCGATCTCCCCCTGATCGAGGCCGACGCGGATCAACTGACGCAATTGGCGGTCAATCTCATCATCAACGCCGAGCAGGCAATCGCGGCCTCGGGGCACGGCGATCGGGTCGTACTGTCGACCGCCGCGGAGGCGGGCGGCGTCTGCCTCGTCGTGGAAGACAACGGCCCCGGCGTGCCGGCCGATGTGCGCAAACGGATCTTCGAGCCCTTCTTCACCACCAAGGGCGTCGGCCAGGGCACGGGGCTTGGCCTGTCGATGTGTCACCAGATTGCCGCTGCCCATGCCGGGACGATCCGGTTGGAGGACGTCGAGGGCGGTGGGGCGCGTTTCATCCTGGACCTGCCGTCCTCCGCTCCCGCAACGACATCCTGCGCGGACGTGGCCGCGCCCGTTGCGGAGGGGAAATCGGCCGTCCGGGTGCTCGTCATCGACGATGAAATGGATGTGGCCGAGCTGAATGCCGAGGTGCTCGAACGCGCCGGCTACGAGGTGATCGCGGTGTCCGACGGCCGGGAGGCCCTTCGCCTGCTCGCGCAACGGGCCTTTGACGTGGTGCTGAGCGACCTTAACATGCCGGACCTGGACGGGAGGGCCCTCTATGAGGCGATCCAAAGCAACTATCCCAGCCTTGTGACGGGCGTGGGGTTCATCACCGGGGACACGCTCGGGCGGTCGTCGCAGACCTTCCTTGCGGAAGCGGGGCGACCGTTTCTGGAAAAGCCCGTCTCACCGCGGGAGTTGCGCGAGTTCGTGGAACAGATCAGTCAGGACAGGCAGACATGACGGAACAGCACGATATCCTGATCTGCGATGACGAGCCCGATCTGCGTGAGATGCTGCAGGAATACCTGGAAAAGCGCGGCTTCGCCGTGCGGCTGGCCGCAAACGGGGACGAGCTTGAAGCGCAGATCGAAGAGGCCGAGCCCGATCTGATCCTGCTCGACATCAACATGCCGGGCCGGGACGGCCTGACCATGCTGCGGACCTTGCGCGCCACCAAAGAAACGGCTGTCGTGATGCTGACCGCCTCGGGAGAGACGATCGACAAGATCGTGGGGCTGGAAATGGGGGCGGATGATTACCTCGGCAAACCCGTCGACCTGCGCGAGCTGGAGGCCCGCATCAAGGCCGTGCTGCGCCGGCGCGGAACCGGACAGGCGCCCGCGCAGCCCGCCCCCGTCAATGCGGAGCGGGTGGCCTTCGGGGAGTTCGTGCTCGATCTCGACGGAGCCAAGCTTTATTCCAGCGAGGGCGAGGAGGTGCAGATCACGGCGATGGAGTTCCGCCTCCTGAAACTCTTTGCCGAGAACCGCGGGCGCGTGCTTAATCGCGATCAGATCCTCGAACAGGCGCACGATCGATCGTGGGACCCGTACGACCGCAGCATCGACATCCGCATTTCCCGCCTCCGGCGCAAGATCGAGAAGAACCCGCAGAAGCCCGAGATCATCCGGACAGCGCGCGGGATCGGCTACGTCTTCGATCCGCCGAACTGATCGCCGCCGCCGCGCTTGCGTGAAACAAACGAAACCCGAAACCGCGTGGCGTGACACACGTCAGAAGATCCAACAGGGCACCTTCGCGCACATCGAAGGACACCGAGGATTGGATCTGACCTATGATGCCGCAATGGACGCGCCCTCTTCAGCTCGCGCTGCTTGCCCTCCTGTGTTCTGCGCTGGTTGTCGGGATCTGGCTCACGCCGGATCTCGACCGGGCATTCGTCGCCGAGACGGTCGCCCGGATTGGTCCGGCCGCGATTGTCCTGCTGGTGGCGCTCGGGATCGTGGTCAGCCCGATACCGAGCGGCGCGATTGCCCTTGCGGCGGGCGCGCTTTATGGCCCGCTCTGGGGCGGCGCGCTCACCATTGCCGGCGCCGGGTTGGGCGCGGCAACTGCCTTCGCATTATCGCGGTTTCTCGGACGCGGGGTGCTGATGGCGTCGCAATCCGTCGTTGCGCAGTTTTTGACCCGGGAAAGATCCCAGCAGGCGCTGATGCTCGCCGTGTTCGGATCGCGCCTTGTCCCGTTCATCTCGTTCGATGCGGTCAGCTACGTGGCTGGCCTGACGCCCCTGCGGTTCTGGCGGTTCCTGGTGGCAACGGTCCTGGGAACGGCCCCGGTCTGCATGGCGTTCGCGTTGGCCGGCCACCATGCGTCCGCCGCAGCGAACCCGCTGCTCCTTGCGCTGGCATGCGGCATCACGTTGTTGGGCCCGGCTGTGGTGATCCTCTCCCGGGGACGCCGCTGGGGTGGCTGGCGCGCCGCGCAGGGCTGAGACACACGGTCTTGCCAAAGGACTTGTGCAGGGGGGTGGGCAGTTGTTTCCTCGAAGGCCGAGAAATCTCATGACTGCGCACAGATGACAGCGGCATTCCGACGGCTCTTAGCCTCGTCCCGTTGGCCCTCGCGCGTAACGCGACCATCGCGTGAGGCGGTCGCCGGGCACCGTGGTTTGACGGCGCCGGTCATGGCTTCGGAGGAGATTACGGTTGCGCAGGACGGTCGGCCTTGAAGCCCGTGCCTGTAAACACGGGTGCTGCCGGACGACACGTCGGCACGACCGAGAGCGGCACCCTATGGTTCCCAAAGAGACCGATCAACCCGACGATTGGCGAGCATAGCGACCGCGTGTTGTCGGGATATTGAAAGTCTCTGAGCAAACGCTCTTGGCCGCCGATGAATGCCTAGGGGTGCGCTAGGCATCTCATTTGCAGTGGTTTTCCAGGGCGATAGCTGACACAGCGGGGTGGCCTCACGCTACCGGTCGGCCGGGGGCTCCGGGGCGAGGGGCGTGGCGTAGGAGCGGCTCGTCAGGCCCGCTTCGGCCCGCCGGGCTTCTTCGGCGGCGATGGCGGCGTCAATGGGCGCGCGGTCGGTGGTGCCGGAGAAGTTGGCCGCCGTCGGCATGATTTCGGCCACGTGGAGGAAGCGCTCTTGCGCCACATCATGCAGGCGCCGGAGTTCGGCCAACGGATCCGCATGATCGTCGGCGCGCAGATCGAGCCAGGGATAGGCCTCGCTCCGATGGATGCGGAGCGCGGCCGATTGCTTGCCGCGCTTGTCTCCTCCGGCCGCTTCGCCCGCTTCCATGGCGGTGAGCAGACGCTCCGCAAACGGAAGATCGGCATGGGCGAGATACGCGGCGAGCGTGTCGGCGATCACGGTCTCGCCCGCAAGCATGTTCCCCGCGACCGAGACGCCGTCGCGGGTCAGATGCCCGCACCATGGCACGCAATCGGCGCCTGTATGGGCCGCGCTCGCGCCTTGGCTGTCCACGGCGTGGAGTTGCCGCTGCGCCTGCCCGCCATCGCGGCGCACAAGGTCAGCGACGACGTCGGCCACCGCTTCGCCAGCGTCCAGACGATCCGCAGCTTCCAGGCCCCAGATCGGATTGACGAAGGCTTGCGTCGCCACGGCGGCCCGGCCCGGACGGATGTGCGGGACGAGCGCGCCCACGGCGAAGAAGCGGGAGGCGACGGCGACCCCATAGAAGCCGGTTTCGGGATCGCGGGCGGCAATGGAATAGGTCACAGCGGGTTCCTCGGGCTTTGTCTCGGCCTAGCGGCCGACGGCGTAGGCTTGCATCAGCCGCGGCGTGGCGGCGGCCTTCATCAGGCCCGCCTGGGTGCGGCTGGTCGCGGTCAGGCGCCCCACCGTCCAGGGCTCGGCCACGGTCACGCCGTGCCCGCGGGCGCGCAGGTTGTCGATCACGGCCTGACCGAAGGCGGGCTCGATCGTCATCTCTCCGGCTTGCGTGGCGCGCGGGTAGAAGGACGATTGGAAATGTGCGGTGTGGAAGAGCGGCGCATCGATGGCCGCTTGCAGGTTGGCCTCGGCATGGGCAAGCCGCAGGAAGAGGATGAGCTGCCACTGATCCTGCTGGTCGCCCCCCGGCGTCCCGAAGGCGTAGGCGGTTCCGTCCGGCGCATGGGCCATAGACGGCGAGAGCGTCGTGCGCGGGCGGCGGCCCGGCGCCAGAGACGTGGGCAGGCCCTCGTCGAGCCAGAACATCTGCGCGCGGCTGTTCAGCGGCATGCCCAGCCCGGGCACGACCGGTGAGGATTGCAGCCACCCGCCCGACGGCGTTGCCGACACCATGTTGCCCCATCGGTCGATCACGTCGATGTGCACCGTGTCGCCGCGGCGTTCGGTGAGATGCGCCATGGTGGGCTCTCCGCCGCCGAAACCGGCCTCGGTGGGTTGGTCTGCCGTGGCGCGCGCGATGGCCGCTTGGCGCCATGCGTCGTAGCCCGGAAGGTCTCCGGGCCGCTGCTCCGTCGACGCGGTCGCAGCGATCAAGCCGCGACGCGCATCGGCATAGGCTCGCGACAGCAGGGTCTCGACGGGGGTGTCGCTCTGGTCGGGGTCACCGTAGAAGGCCTCGCGGTCCGCGTAGGAGAGCTTCATCGTTTCAATCGTGCGATGGACGAACTCGGCGCTGTCGGTCGGCATGTCCGCGATCCCCGAGCCGTCCAGCAGGCGCAGAGATTGCAGCAGGACGGGCCCCTGGCTCCAGACCCCGCATTTCCAGACGGTCCAGCCTTCGTAGTCGACCGATGCGGGCGCCTCGTAGGTGGCCTCCCACGTGGCCATGTCCTGCCCTGTCAAGACACCGCGACGGCGGCCCCCCGCGGCATCCATGACGCATGCCTCGCGCATCCAGTCGTCGATCGCCTCGGCAATGAAGCCTTGCTTGAAGGTCTGCCGGGCGCGTTCGATCTGGGCTTCGCGCCCGTCCACTCCGGCACACTCGCGCACCAAGCGCTCCCACGTGTCGGCGAGGGCCGGGTTCTTGAAGAGGCTGTCCGGGGCTGGCGCCGCGCCGCCGGGCAGCCACGTCTCGAAAGAGGTGGGCCATTCGTCGCGAAAGAAGTCGGCAAGCCCGTCGATGGTGTGCGACACGCGCGGCAACACAGGGTGGCCATGGCGCGCATAGTGGATGGCGGGGGCCAGAACCTCTGCCAATGGGAGACGCCCATGATCGCGGAGCATCAGCATCCAGGCATCGAACGCGCCGGGCACGACGGAGGCGAGGAGGCCGGACCCGGGAACGAGGCTCAGCCCTTCGCCCCGGTAGTGCTCGATCGTGGCGCCCGCCGGGGCAACGCCCTGGCCGCAGACGACGGTCGGCGCGTCGTCGCCCGCCATCCGAACGAGCGCGGGCATGTCGCCCAGCGGGCCGTTCAGATGCGGCTCGACCACATGCAGTACAAACCCCATGGCGGCGGCCGCGTCGACCGCCGTCCCGCCCTGTTCCAGAAGCTTCATTCCGACCGTGGAGGCGATCCAATGGGTCGAGGCGCAGACGCCGAAGGTGCCCTTGATCTCGGGGCGGGTGGTAAAGGTCATGGCGGTCCTTGTCGCTCTCAGGGGCTTTGGTGGGTCAGTCGCGGGGGTCGAGGGCGTCTCGCAAGCCGTCGCCCAGAAGGTTGAAGCCGAGCACGACGAGGAAGATCGCGATCCCGGGATAGAGCGCCATCCAGGGAGCCTGCTCCAGGAAGTTCTTGGCGACGTTCAGCATCGAGCCCCAGGAGGGCGCGGGCGGCTGCTGCCCGAGGCCGAGAAACGACAGCGAGGCCTCGGCGATGATCGCCGTTGCGATGGTCAGCGTGGCCTGTACGAGGATCGGCGGGAAGATGTTGGGCAGGATGTAGCGCCAGATCAGCGCGAGATGCCCCACGCCAATGGCGCGCGCGCTTTCGACGTAGTCTTCCGTCATGACCGCCAGGGTCTGGCCGCGGGCAAGGCGGATGAAGACGGGCATCGCGGAGATGCCGATGGCGATCATGGCGTTGCGCAGCGATGGGCCCAGAAAGGCCGCAAGGGCGATGGCGAGGATGAGGAAGGGGGCGGCCAGCAGCGCCTCGGTCACCCGGCTGATGGCCGCGTCCGTCCAGCCTTTTGCATAACCTGCGAGCACCCCCAGCGGCACGCCGATCGCCACCGCGATCAGAACGGAGACGACGCCGGCCAATAGCGACGCCTGGGCGCCCCAGATCATACGGGACAGCACGTCGCGCCCGATCTCGTCGGTGCCGAAGGGGTGAGCGGCTGTCGGGGCCTTGCGCACGGCGGACCAGTCCGTCTCTGCCGGACCGGGCACCGGAAGGATCGGCGCGAGCACCGCCACAAGGACAAAGAACAGCACGAGGGCGCCGCCGAGCAGCGCGGACGGGCTCTTGCGGAACTTGGCCCAGGCGCGGTTTTCGCGCTTGGGCGGAACCGCGTCGGCGGCGGCTTGCGGATCGGTGATCGCGCTCATGCCGCGTCCCTCATGCGGGGGTTGAGCACGCGATAGGCGGCGTCGGCCAGGATGTTCATGAAGATGAAGGCGATGCCCGTACAGAGCACGATGCCCTGAACCACGGCATAATCGCGGTTGAAGACGGCATCGACGACGAGCTTGCCGAAACCGGGGATCGTGAAGATCTGCTCGGTCAGAACCGCGCCGGCGAGCAGCTCGCCAAAGAGCAGCGTCGTGACCGTGACGACCGGCACCAGGGCGTTGCGCAGCGCGTGTTTCACAAGAACCGCGCGTTCGCGCAGCCCTTTCGCCCGTGCCGTGCGCACATAGTCGGACCGCAGGACCGACAGCATCGCCGAGCGGGTGTGGCGCATCAGCGTGGCGGCAATCGCCGTGCCGAGCACAAAGGCCGGCATCAGCATGGTCTTGATGGATTGCAGGGGATCCTCGGAGAAGGGCAGGTACCCCGATGCGGGCAGCCAGCCGAGGTTCACGGAGACCAGCAGGATCAGCATGATCCCCAGCCAGAAGTTCGGCACCGACAGGCCGGAGAGAGCGACGATGTTGGCCACCCAATCGATCCACGTGCCCTTCTTGTAGGCCGAGAGGACGCCCGCGGGGATGCCGATCACCATTGCGATGATCAGGGCCATGACGGCGAGCTGGATCGTCACGGGAAGCTTCTCGCCGATCAGTTCCAACACGGGTTGCTGCGTGCGCAGCGAGATCCCGAGGTCGCCCTGCAGCGCGGCGCCGGCCCATGCGAGATACTGAACCGGGATGGGATCGTTCAGGCGATACTTTTCGCGGAGCGCTTCGATGACCTCCGGGTCGCGCTCCTCGCCCGCCATCACCAGGATCGGGTCGCCCGGCAGCAGATGTTGCAGGCCGAAGACAAAGATCGAGATCAGGAAGATCGTCGGGATCGCAATCAGGATGCGGCGCACAAGAAAGGCGAGCATGGTCGTCTCCAGCCAAGAAACGGTTGGGGTCAGTATGGCGGCCCCGGGCGTTGGCCCGGGGCCGCGGGGGTCGCGGCGCTTACTCGGCGACGCTCACGCCGTGGAGCCGGATCATCCCGTCCGGATAGGCCGTGAACCCGTCGACATTGGTGCCGAGCGCCCAGATCCACACCGGGTGGTAGAGGTAGATGATCGGCATCTCTTCCTGCTGCATCGCAATTGCGGCGCTGTAGCTTTCCTTGCGGACGGCCGGGTCGGTCGACAGGCGCGCCTCATTCAGAAAGCGATCCATCTCCGGGTCGGAGAAGTGGCTGTCGTTGATGCCGCCGCCGGTCGTCATGAACTGGTGGATGTTGCCGTCCGGATCGACGCGGCCGGACCATCCGACTTGGCTGGCGGTGTAGTCGCCCGCGGATTGGTCGGCGAGAAGCGTGGCGAACTCCTTCGCGGCGATCTCGACTGTGATGCCCGCTTCTGCCGCCATGGCCTGGACCACTTGCATCACTTGCGTCTGCACCGGGTTGTTGGCGACCTGCACCTCGATGGTGACGCCATCGGCGAAGCCGGCTTCCGCCAGAAGCGCCTTGGCGGCCTCGACATCGCGCTCCGGCACTGGGAAGTCCGCGTTGTACCAGGGCGAGGCGGGCGAAAAGGGCTGGTTGCCCGGGGCAAAGGCCCCTTCGAAAACCACCTGGTTCAGAGCATTGCGGTCGATGGCGAGCGACAGGGCCTGACGCACGAGGGCGCTTTGCCCATAGGGGTTCTCGGCCGCCGGGCCATTCGCGACGTTGTTGGTGATGCCCTGGTAACCCAGCGAGGTTGCCCGCTCGATCTGCAGCGCGCTGTCGCCTTCGACGGAGGTGACATCCGTCGCTGCGAGGCGCTCCAGCATGTCGAGATCGCCGGCGCGCAGGTTGGCCAGACGCACGGTGGTGTCCGGGATCGGAAGGAACGTCACCGTGTCCAGGTTGATCTCATCCGCGCGGTAGTAATCCTCGAACTTCTCGAGCACGATCCGGTCTTGCTGGATGCGCTCGACGAACTTGAAGGGGCCCGCGCAGACCGGCGCGAGGCCGAACTCCTCTCCCGCGGCCTCGAAGGCGGTGGGCGAGAGCATCATGCCCGACCGATCGGCGAACTGGGCCAGCAGTGTGGCGTCCGGCGCGGCCAGCGTCATCTTGATGGTGAACTCGTCGACGACCTCCCAGCTTTCGATGGAACGCACTTCGGACTTGCGGCGCGAGGTCTCCAGATTCTTCGACCGGTCGATATTTGCCGCCACGGCGTCCGCGTTGAACGGGGTGCCGTCGTGGAACACGACGTCGTCGCGCAGGGTCATCGTCAGTTCCGTACCGTCGTCGGACCATTCCCACCCCGTGGCAAGGGCCGGGATGATCTCGAGATCCGGCGTGATGTCCACCAGCTTGTCGCAGAGCGAGGCATAGACGATGCGCCCCACGAAGGTGCGGGACTGGTCGGGGTCCAGAATGTCGGCGTCGTCTTGCAGGCCGATCCGGAAATCCTGGGCCTGGACCAGGCTGGTGGACGCGACAAGCACGGCTGCCGCGCCAAGGGCTCTACCGATGCGCATGGGGGGTCTCCTCTGTGTTGGACAGGTCGTTTTTGTGTTCCATCGCCGCGCGGGCTGCGCCGTAGAGGGCGAAGCGGCGTGCAGCGGCGGGGCTTTGCCGGGCGGCATCCGCGCGAATGCCCTGCAGATCGAGCGCGCCGGCGAAGTGGCATGCCGCCTTTCGGCCCGGCCCGGTCGGGCGCAAGGCGGGGGCCTCGGTCCGGCAGCGCTCGCGCACGAACGGGCAGCGGGTGTGGAACCGGCAGCCCGAGGGCGGATCTATCGGATTGGGCGGATCACCTTCGATGTTGACGCGCGCCGCGCGCGCCCCAACCGTGGGCAGCGGAATGGCCGCCAGGAGCGCTTCGGTGTAGGGGTGCATGGGCGCGGAAAAGAGCGCATCGGCCGGGCCCGTCTCCACCACCTGACCCAGATACATGACAGCCACCCTGTCTGCCATGTGCCGGATGACGGCCAGATCGTGGGCGATCACGATCAGGGTCAGGCCGAGGGCTTCCTTCAGGTCCTCAAGGATGTTCACGACCTGCGCCTGGATCGAGACGTCGAGCGCGCTGACGGGTTCGTCGCCGATCAGAACCTTGGGGCCGGTCGCCAGGGCGCGTGCGATGCCGATCCGCTGACGCTGACCGCCGGAGAATTCGTGCGGGTAGCGGTCGGCATGTTCGGGGCGCAGGCCGACGCGCGACAGCAGATCGGCCACCCGGGCGCGCCGCTCGTCTGCCCCGCCCATGCCGTGGACGCGGAGCGGCTCCTCGATCAGCGCGCCGACGCTCATTCTGGGATTGAGCGACGCGAACGGGTCCTGGAAGATGAACTGGAGGTCGGCGCGGAGGGCGCGCATTTCATCGCCGCCCAACCCCGCAATCCCCTGACCGCGATAGAACACCTCGCCCTCCGTCGGGTCGATCAGCCGAACGAGGAGGCGGGCCAAGGTGGATTTGCCGCATCCCGACTCGCCCACGATGGCAAAGGTTTCGCCCTCGCTGACGGCAAGATCCACGCCATCCACAGCGCGCACGACCGCAGGCGCCCGAAACGGGCCCCTTGAGACCGGAAAGTGCCGGTGAAGCGCGCGCGCTTCCAGGATCGGCCGCGCGTTCATGCCTGTCGTGCCTCCTGTTGGGGCATCTGACCGTCCAGCGGCGCATGCCAGCAGGCCACGCTGTGACCCGGAGAGATCTCCGTCGGCTGCGGGGGCTGATCGCAGACGTCCGTGGCAAACGGACAACGCGTGGCGAACCGGCATCCGGGCGGCATATCGGCGGCAGTCGGGACGCTGCCGGGAATGGTGACAAGGCGCTCCCGCGTGCCGCTGAGCGCGGGCATCGAACGCATCAGGCCCAGGGTGTAGGGGTGCTGGGGATCGTCGAAGATCTGTGCCACGGTGCCCGCCTCGACGATGCGTCCGGCATACATCACGGCAACCCTGTCGGCCATCTCGGCCACGACGCCGAGGTCATGGGTGATCATGATGAGCGACGCGCCGCTCTCGGCCGTCAGATTACGCATGAGATCCAGGATCTGAGCCTGGATGGTCACGTCGAGCGCGGTGGTCGGTTCGTCTGCGAGCAGAAGGCGCGGATCGTTGGCGAGGGCGATGGCGATCATCGCGCGCTGGCGCATGCCCCCCGACAATTGGTGCGGGTAATCGCTCAGCCGCTTCTCCGCCGCGGGAATGCGCACGCGTTCGAGCATCTCCAGCGCGCGTGCGCGGGCCTCCTGTGCGCCGGCGCTGCTATGCGCCCGGACAGCCTCCGCAATCTGCTCTCCGATGGTCAGCGCGGGGTTCAGCGAGGTCATCGGTTCCTGAAAGATCATCGCCATGCGCCCACCGCGTGTCTGTCGAAGCGCGTCGGCGGGCAGCGTGAACAGATCGTCTCCTTCAAAGAGTGCCTGTCCGCCCGTCCGTCGGAGCGGCGGGGTGGAGAGCAATTGCATCAGGGACAGGGCCGTCAGGCTCTTTCCGCAGCCGCTCTCTCCCACAAGGCACAGCGTCTCGCCCGCCTCCAGCGTGAACGACACCCGATCGACGAGCGGCGCTGGCGCCCCCATTAACTCGACCGTCAGGTCGCTGACCTGCAAGAGAGGCGCCTGGTTCATGGCCACGGCTCCTCCATCGACGCGCGCAGCCGCTCCGTTAGGGCAGAGAGGTGGGCGTGCATCGCCACCGAGGCCGCGTTTCCGTCACGCGCGGCGATGGCATCGATGATGAGGGTGTGCTGGCGGTCGTAGAGCGCCATAGTTTCCGGCGAGCGGGCGCGATGGCGTTGCTCCTGCCACTCGGTGCCCAGCCTGACTTCGTCGACCAGGGAGAATGCTGTCAGCAGGATGCGATTGCCTGCGATCCGCGCGATGGCGCGGTGCAGCGCCCCGTCCCAAAGTTCGGCAGCTTCCGCGTCATAGGGCTCGGCCGACCGCCGCGCGAGGCCCCTGAGCCGGTCGACATCCTGCGACGTTGCACGCTGGGCGCAGAGATCGGCTAGGCCAGGCTCGATGCAGAGCCGCGCCTCCATAACGGCGAGCGCGTCTGCACTTGGCGCGATTTCCGCCGCAAGAGCTTCGGCCGGGTCCGGGGGTTGTCCCGCGAACGTCCCTTTGCCCTGACGGCGCCAGATGAGCCCTTCGCGCTCCAACTCGTCGAGCGCGCGCCGCACCGCGCGCCGCCCGCAGCCAAGCTCGGCGGCAATCTCGCGCTCCGTGGGCAGCCTGCCGTCGGAGGGCAGCTTTTCGCCTTCCACGATGTGGCGCAGGGCACGCAACACCGAGGCATCTTCCCGCACGTCGGGGCCGGGGGACGCGTTGCGCGCTGTGCGTATCAAATCGAAATTGGTCACGAACCAAAGTGATATTGGTCCTCCTCGCCTCAGGCAAGGACAAACTGTCGCGCTCCCGGCCAAAGCGCGCCATCAGTCCACGACTGCATGTTTCTTCGGCGAGCTTTCGTGGTCCTTGCCTTTCTCAGGTCACTTGGAAGGGGGGCCTACCTGCTTCGGTGAGCCCGGACCCCACGCTCGTGGACTCAAACGGGAAGGTGAGCAGCCGGATGCCCAAGCGGAGGGTTCAGAACGGCCGCGAGCTTGACTTGCCGCGCGGGCGTGGGGGCCACATTGCTAAAAGAGGCAGCGCCGAGCCCGACATGCAGGAGGATGCAGAGTGCATGATTATTGGAGGGGCGCGGCGAGTCTATCGGAGAGCTGTCTTTCGGCAAACGCTCAACAAGACACCGCATTTCGATCAAAGCGAAACTGCGAAGGCGCTGTGCAGCGGTCCAAACGGTAGGGGACCCTTCCGGTTCTGAGCGCGAACGGATCTCCCGGCAGTTCGGCCACGATGGTGCGCTGCGAGAGGGACAGACTTTGGCAGGCGAACGCGCCCCCTCGCGTGCGCGTCACCGGATTGTAGCTGCTTGACGGGTGTCGCTAGCAAATAGCCTCCTGTCCCGCCACGACGTCTCTTTTGTACTCTTCCGGAACGCCGACGGAGTTGCCGGGGTACCACAGCCACGCCTTTCCTTGAGGCGCCAGGTAGTTGACCTGAAATCCGTGCGCGCGAGAAAAGGACAAATAGGTCGTGTTGGGCTGAGGATACGCCGGAAAGCGGTTTTCTCGGGCGGCCACTTCTTTGATCGCACCGGCCGCGCTGGAGGGTGGTGGCGGTTCAGTACATCCAAATACCATGAATGAAACGGCTAGCATCATTGCCCGTTTCATTTTGCTTTTCCTTAGCACGAAAGGGAGACGGACCAACCCGAAAAGGTCCCTGAAACCTTCGTTCTCAAATCTGCAAGATCCGCCGTCGCGATTTCGCCACCAAAGATTGACAGAATGCCTGGGTCGAACGTGCCGCTACATCCGGTTGCGGCGCGGGCGGCCGCCTCCACGTCTGGTACGAAGTAGGGCTGGGATGGTCCAACAAGGTCTACAAGTGCCTGATTGCGTTCGGTTACATGGGCCACGCGGAACCCCTTTCCGTTGGCAGTCACGGTCTTTGCCTGGGCCAGCGCCGCGTTCGTCTGAGCGAGATTGGCCTCTCTCTGCGCCCTTTGCTCCGGGGTGAGCTGAGAGCCGCCGCATGCCGACAAAAGCACCGCCGCGATGAGGAGAGGAACGGAAAGTCGCATATTGAGCCTGTAATTCAATTGGCTTGCTGGGTGAGTACACGCGTGGACTAAAGGGGTAAACGCCTCCCTATACTGCGTGGCAAAATGACACTCTATGTCGTCCTCAATGAGCCTGCATGAGGCGACAATGCTCTTTCCCTTTGGTCAGGGCTTCGGGATCGGGACGGGGTCTGTCGATTGGGATTGGCTACAGCTCCTGGGCCGACGGTCACGCGTGATCGCTGATCCTCTGGATCAAGTTACCTCCTCTGATCCGAAAGGCGGGCATAGCCTCCCCAATGCTAAAGTTTTTGGCCAAGTTGGAATATTGTACAGTTTAGACCTACCTGAGACGTAAATGAGAGAGTCTCGAAGTGAGACTGCAAAAAGTTCTAAGACTATCTGATTGCATGTGATTGCTCTCAGGTTGAGTGAAATTTTGCAAATTGGCGGTGTGCGATCTGGAATATCCTGTTTCCCAACCGCAAAGATCTTGGCGCGCAAGGCATTTTTCAATTGGCCTGGCCAATCAGCCAATCGTTCGTCTCCCTTCGTCTCGGATCGGCTTTTGCATGAGCGGGTGTCTGCGTCTCCGCGTCCTGCCCTCTTGACTCGGCGAGGTGTCTGCGCGTAGCACGCGTCCAGATGCGCCAGTAAGGGAGGGCGACTATGACAGCATACGATCGTTTCTTCGCTAACGGCTCCCGACCAGGCATGGCACTTTCGTGACCGTTGCTGGCGGTGTTCGCCGCTAGGGCTACCCGCATCGACTTTCCCCAAGGCTCAATGGCCTAATTCAGATTGAGGACGCGGACGCAGTGTCCGCGCTTTTCCCATGCTCCGTCTTTCGACCTACGACGCGTTCGCGCGCGTATTGGCTTTCGCGTCGCGTCTTTGGATGCGCCGGCGCCATTTACTTGTCACCATTCTTGCCCTTGTGGTCTTTTCGACGGCCGCCGACGTCGCCATTCCCGTCGTCACGGGGCGCCTTGTCGCGGCTGTGTCCGAAGGGGCTGCCCCTTGGGCCGAGTTCTCTATCCTTCTGGGCCTTAGCGCGGTCTCGATCAGCGCGAAGATCCTGAGCTACTTCTCCATCATCGAGCTGACCGTGCCGACGATGCGCGAAGCGGAGGCAGAGGCCTTCGCCCGCGTCCAGCGTCTGCCGGCCGAGTGGCATGCGAATGCCTTTGCGGGCTCCACCGTGCGGCAGATCACCCGCGGCGCCTGGGCGCTCGATGATATGGGGGACGTGCTGCTGCTCGCGCTCCTGCCTTCGATGCTGGTTCTGCTGGGAACGATTGCCACGCTGGCCGCGTTCCGGTGGGAGGTTGGCCTCGTCGCCCTTCTCGGCGCACTGTTCTTTCTGGCCCTGTCGCTGGCGCTCAACCTGTTCTGGGTGGCTCCAGCGGCACGGCTTTCCAACGCGCAGGACAGCCGTGTGTCGGGGGCGTTGGCGGATGCCATCACCTCGAACGCCGTGGTGCGGGCCCACGCGGGCGAAGCGCGCGAAGACGAGCGCATCAACCGCACGCTCGCCAAATGGGCCCATCGCACGCGGCGGACCTGGCGTCGCGGCACGTGGTCTGGCCTTGCGCAGGACATGTCGCTCTGGGGTCTGCGGGCCGCCGTGCTCGCCGGTGCGCTGCTGGCGTTCACACGGGGGCTGGCAGGTGCGGGCGAGATCGCGTTCGTCGTGTCCGCGCTTGGGGTGCTCGATGGCTACCTTCGCCAGATCGGCCACCATGTGCGCATGCTGCAGAAGTCTGTCAACGATGCCGAGGAGCTTGTCGATCTGATGTCGGCCGAGCCCGAATGCGCGGTTGTGCGGAGCCCTGCCAGGGCCCTGCCGCCCCGCGCGGCCACTCTGGCCTTCGAGCATGTGGATTACGGCTATGCCGGCGCCTCCACGCCGCTCTTCACGGATCTCCATGTTGCGATCCCGGCGGGTCAAAAGGTGGGCCTGGTGGGACGGTCTGGATCGGGCAAGACGACGTTCGTCAAGCTCATCCAGCGCATTCACGAGATCACCGAAGGGGCGATCCTGCTCGGCGGGGTCGACATCGCGTCGGTCCCTCTGACAGAGCTCCGCCGTCAGATCGCGCTGGTCCCGCAGGAGCCGATCCTCTTTCACAGGACCTTGGCGGAGAACATCGCCTATGCGCGTCCCGGCGCCACGCTGGCGGAGGTGCGGGCGGCCGCCGATCGCGCGGGGGCGGCCGAGTTCATCGAGCGCTTGCCGAAAGGCTTCGCCACCGAGGTCGGCGAGCGGGGCGTGAAGCTCTCGGGCGGGGAACGTCAGCGGGTCGCGATTGCGCGGGCCTTCCTGTCGGACGCGCCGGTGCTCGTGATGGACGAGGCGACGTCGTCGCTCGATTCCGAGGCCGAGGCGCGGGTCGCGGCGGCGGCCGAGCGCCTCATGGAGGGGCGCACGACCCTGGTGATTGCCCACCGGCTCGCCACGGTCGAGCGGATGGACCGGATCCTGGTGTTCGATCGCGGCCGCATCGTGGAAGACGGCGCCCCGGAGGCTCTGATGACGCGCGAGGACGGTCTCTACCGCGCCCTGCGCCAACGCCAAACCCTCGCCGCGTGATGCGGCGGGGGTTCCCCTTTGACGGGTGGCCGGGCGATCCATTGACGCGGACTTGCCGTTTCATGGCATCGCATGGCTCTTTCACTAAGGCTTCCGAAAGCTTCGATGGCACTGCGCATACGCGCGTGGCAGCTGCGCGAATCGAGGCTCCTCGTTGGGATAAGCGCATTCGGACTGGCCTTTGGTCCGAGACCACCCGGCGTCCGCTTTGACTGAAGCCCGTTTGGGCCCGGTCCGGCGGCCGAGATCCGTTCTGCCGTCGCACACGCCGGCCTCGGGAAACCGGTCCTACGCCGCCTCTGTGCCGGGTTCGGCGTCGAAGATAGACGTCACCTTGGCCGCGATGGCCGCTCCCAAGGTGCGATTGTTGTCCTCCGTGAAGTGAATCCCATCGACGCCGTCGGTCGAAATCACGGTGCCCGCATCGAAGAAATGCACCTTCATGAAGTCCGCCAAATCGCCATAGAGCCGCCCGAATTCCGCAGACTTCTCGTGCCCGCCTTCAAACAGCGACCGGAAGTACGCATGGGGCATGGGCGTGAGGGGCGGCGGCGCAACGATCAGGACCCGGGGCGCCGGGTAGGCCGTGCCGATGCCGCCCCCAGAAGACAGAACCTGCCCGACCAGCTTCGACAGGCCGGCCGTGATCTCGAACGGGGTGCGATGGAAATAGGCCTTCGTATCATTGGTGCCCAGCATCAGAACCACCAGATCCAGCGGCAGATGGCTCGCAAGCGCCGAAGGCAGGTAGGCGCTGCCATCGAGCCGCGGGTCCGTCGGGTCGCTGAGCGCCGTTGTGCGGGCGCTCAACCCTTCCTCGATGACGCTATATTCGCTGCCCAACTCGGATTGGAGGACGCCCGTCCAGCGCACGTGTGCCGGATAGCGCGTGGTCGGCACGCCCTCACTGACGGGCACCCAGCCCCAGGTCAGAGAATCCCCAAAGCACATGATGCGTTTCTCGGTCATTGGGATCCTCCTCGGATGGGTCATGGTCATGCGGGTCTGGTGCTGAGGCCGTAGAAGATGGCGGCCAAGAGAATGATGAGACCGCGTGCGATCTGCTTGCCAGGCTCGGGAACGCCGAAGCTGGTCATGGTGACGAAGAGCAAAGCGAAACACAGCACGCCGAAGAACGGACCCCAGACGCCACCATCGCCCCGGCCGAAGATCACCCCGCCGAGAATCGTTGCGGCGACGGCGTCGATCGGCATCTCGAGCCCGAGCCGCAGGCTGCCCACCGCCACGGAGGACGATTGCACCAGCGCCGCGACGCCCGCGAACAACCCTGCGAGGATATGAGCGACCATGACGGTGCGGGCGACGGGGACGCCGGAGAAGTGCGAGGCCGTCGGGTTTTCGCCAACCGCCATGACGAAACGCCCGTAGACGAAGCGCGACAGAAACACCGCCATGATGGCCGTAAGGCCGATCCAGAGCGCGACGGGCGCGGGCATGGCGCCCCATTTGACCTTGTAGAGATCGTTCATGAGATCCGGCATGTTGCCGGGCGGTTTGCCGCTCGCAAGAAACTGCACGAACCCCGTCAGGATCACCGTCACGGCGAGGGTCGCGATGACGGCGGAGACCCGGCGCTTGGCCACAAGATACCCGTTGAAGGCGCCGACGAGGCATCCGATCCCGATGGAGATCAGCACGACGAGGGCCAGTGGCACATCGCCCAGAACGCCTGACGCCAGCATGTAGTTGATCAGCAGCAGGACGCCTGCGCCCGACAGATCGATCGAGCGCACGCGCACTACCAGAAGCTGGCCCAGAACGAGGATGCCGAGCGGGGCGACCTGGCGCGCGAAAATGCCCAGGACATTGGCATTCATGAGCTGGGGCTTGGTGATCCAAAGCGTCGCCAGCAGCGCGGCGAAGACGAAGTAGGCCGGTGGGATGCGCAAGACGCGCTGAACCGCGGCAGACATCCTCAGAGCCCCATCTTCTTGCGGGATTGCAGCGCAACGACGAGCAGAAGGATCACGCCCTTGATCGCGCCCTGCAGGAAGGCCGAAAGGTTGGCGAGGTTCATGCCATTGGCCAGGAGCGCCATCAGGATCGCGCCGAGGATCGTTCCGTGCAGGCTTCCGACGCCACCCGATAGCTGAGTGCCACCGATGGCGACCGCGGTGATCGAATCGAGCGCGAACTGCGCGCCGACGCTGGGGTCGCCAGAGGCGATCCGGCCGGCGACGAAGAAGCCGGCAAGCACGGCGAAGAAGGCGCTGAGCAGGTAGGCGATGATGGTATTGCGTGCGGCCGGAATGCCGAAGTTTGCGGGCGCATCCGTCTGTCCCGAGGCTGCGCCGCCGCCGATGGCGAAAAGATGGAGGCCGAAGCGGGATCCGTGCAGGATCTTCCAGCCGAGGCCGATTGTGAAGATCGCCCAGAAGACCGGGGCAGGGATCCCCCAAAGGCTTCCCGTCACGGCCGTGACGACGATCTCCGGCACCGAGCCTCCGGCCACCGGGCGCAGCAATTGTGCGATGCCGAGGACGATGAACTGCATCGAGAGGGTCGCGATGATCGGGTGGACGTTCAGCCTGACAATGGCGACCCCGTTCACGAGGCCCACCGCCATCGCGGCGACGAAGGCCAGCGGAATGAGCGCCGCGGGCGATCCGTCCAGCGCCAGGATCGCCGTGGTCATGCTGATGACCGAGCCGACGGACAGGTCCATCCCGGCCAGAACGATGACGATCATCTGGCCGATGGCCACAATGATCAGGGGCATCGCCTGGGCAAGCAGGTTCGAGGCGTTCTGGGGCGTGGCGAAGTCGACCGTCGTGGCGATCAGCAGGGCCGTGACGCCGATTATGATGACAAGCGGGGCC
The DNA here is from genome assembly GCA_038757905.1 of Pseudomonadota bacterium. Lineage (GTDB taxonomy): Bacteria > Pseudomonadota > Alphaproteobacteria > Rhodobacterales > Rhodobacteraceae > HLUCCA09. The sequence continues at coordinate 37,854 of JBCDGG010000008.1, forward strand.
AGCCAGTTGCCTTGGCGGGAGGCGCCTCCGAACCGGCCACCAAGCGCAAGCCTCGTTCTGTGTTCTGTCGTCGTTTGGGTCATGAGGTCAGCGCCGCTTCGAGGATTGCGTGTTCCGTCGCCTCCGCGCCGGCCATCTCCTGCACGATCCGTTCGGCGTGGATGACGAGCAGCCGGTCGCACAGGCCGATGAGTTCGATGGTTTCTCGTGAGAGAACGAGGATCGCCTTGCCGCCATCGGCCAAGTCCCGCAGGATCTTGTAGATCTCGGCCTTGGCGCCGATGTCGACGCCGCGCGTGGGCTCCTCGACGATCAGAACGTCGAGATCGGAGGCGAGATACCGGCCGAGGAGCACCTTTTGCTGGTTTCCGCCCGAGAGGGTGCCCACCGCGATCGCGGGGCTTGCAGCCTTCACGGTCAGGCGGGCCATCGTTTCCGACACGACACCTTTCAGTTTTGCGAGGACGCTGCAGGCGGGGCGCGCGGCCTGCAGGCTGATGCCGATATTGTCGCGGATCGACGCGTTCAGCAGCAGCCCCTCCTCCTTCCGATCCTCCGGCACGAACCCCGCCCCGGCCGACTGAAGGAGGCGCACCCCGTCGCTTTCTGCGAGCGGGAGCGTGAACGCGGCGTCGCCAACCCGCAGCGTCCCGCTGTGGGCCTCGTGCTGCCCGATGAACGAACGCACCACTTCGTGCTGGCCTTGCCCTTCCAGCCCCGCAAGGCCGACGATTTCCCCGCTGTGCAGTTCGAACCGGATCGGCGCGCTCTCCGGGCCGATCTTCAGATCCTCGCAGATCAGGCGTGCCGCACCCGTCGAGCGAGCCCGCTGCGGAAACAGATCGCTCAACTCGCGGCCCACCATCAGCGCGATCAGCTTCTCGGGGGTGAGATCGCAGAGAGCTTGGGTTGCGACGACCTGGCCGTCCTTCATGACGGTGACGTCGTCGCAAATGTCGAAGACCTCTTCCATGCGGTGGGAGATGTAGACGACCGCCTTCCCCTCCGACCGTAGCTTGCGGATCTGCCTGTTCAGGACCGCGACATCGGCCGCATTCAGCGCGGCTGTCGGCTCATCCAGGATGAAGACATCGGCGTCGGCCTTGATGCCATGCGCGATCTCCACGAACTGCCGCTCCGCGATGGTCAGGTCCGAGACCTGAACCCGCGGGTCAAGGGGCAGCCCAAGCTCGGCCAGGGCCGCGCCCGCTTCGCGATCCATGGCCGCCCGATCGAGCGTGCCGAACCGCCCCGTGCGTTCCTTGCCGAGGAACATGTTCTCGCGGATCGAAAGGTTAGGCAGAAGCGACAGCTCCTGGAAGACGGTTGAAATGCCGGCGTCCAACGCCTGCTTGGGGGTCTGAAAGCTCACCGGCCGTCCGTTGAGCGTGATCGCTCCCTCGTCCGGCCGATGGACGCCCGCTAGGATCTTCATCAGTGTCGACTTGCCCGCACCGTTTTCCCCCATCAGCGCGTGGACGCGCCCCGGCGCCAAGCTCAGGCTGGCATTCGAGACGGCCAGGTTGGCGCCGAACGCCTTGGTGACGTGTCTGATCGAGACGATGGGGTGCGATATCATGGGAGGTCCGTGCGTGTGCTATGGCTCCCGCGGGGCGTCGCCCCGCGGGAGCGTCACTGACAGGGAGGACGTCAGTTGCCGTAAAGCTCTTGCAGCGTGTCTTCTGGCAGTTCGGTGGGCCACCAGACGTTGGCCGAGAGATCCGCACGATAGAACTGCTTGGCCTTCTCGATATCCCAGCCTTCCGGCTCGTAGATGTAGTTCTTGTGCAGTTCCTTGCCTTCGAGGAGGGCCACGGCCGCCCGCACGCCGGCGGCCGCCTGCGACGGGCTGTACTCGGCAACGATCGAAGGATAGCCGACCTCGATCCACTGCCCGAAGAAACCGTTGTTGCCCTCGCCGGTGATGGGGGGGATGTCGGCGCCGAACTCGGTCAGCACGTCGACGCAGGCCCGCGTCATATCCGCGCCCGACGACCAGATCCCGTCGACCTGCGGGTCGTTGAGATAGAACGTCTCGCACAGGTTCTTGCCCAGATCGTACACCCAGCTGCCGTGATCCTCCTGCGTGATCTCGATGCTGGTGCCTTCGAGCGATTGCATGAGGCCGTTGTAGCGATTGATGTCTTCGGGGTGCGAGGGGAGCCCGCGCAGGACCCAGATCCTGCCTTCGCCGCCCAGTTGATCGACCAGGAAGTCACCCATGACCCGGCCGAAGTTCTCAGCGCCGCCCTGAATGTCCACGGTGAAGTTCTGGTTCTCGGTGCGGCCGGTGTGAACGACCACCGGGATGCCCGCGTCGACGGCCTTCTGGATGCCGGAATCCGCCGATGTGGCCGTCACGGGCATCACGATAAGAACATCCGGATCCTGGGCCAGAAGGTCTTCGATATCGGCAACCTGCTTGGCCTGGTCGAAGTTCGCATCGAGCATGATGAACGCGCCGATCCGATCGTCTCCGTCTGCGATGCCTTGCGCTTCATGGGCGGTCTGCACGGTCCAGGTGTTGGCGTTCACGCCGAAATGGCTCATCGCGATCTTCCACGGCCCGTCTTTCTGAAACGTACCCGCCGCGACGATGCTGTTGTTGTCCGGCCGCGGTTTGACACCGTCCATCAGGGTGACGGTGTCGGCGGCGGCTAAGGTCGACATCAACGCCGAGGCCAGCAGGGCGCTGCCGCCTGTCTTGAGGCTGGATACGTTCATTTGGGTAACCTCCCGGGTTCTGGTGCGTCGGACGGGCGGCCGCAGGTGTTCGATCTCAGAAATCGCGCGAATACGACGTCTGAGCTGTGCGGATCGCACGCATCGAACCCGTGTTTGCCTGTCTCCTCCGGGCGCCTTGAGACCTCGAATTTCGAATCGAGTCAATACTTATTCATGTTGAGTGAATAAGTCTTTTCCGTTGCCGACGCCCCATGCCGATGACATGTTGCCCCGGGTGATCGTGACGTCGCGCGCCCCGCAACCGACCGGCGAAAGCGAGAAAACATCGTGAAAACAGCGCTTTGCTTTGGCGACTCCAACACGCACGGCCAGATCCCTGGCGGCACGCCCCTGGATCGCTTCGGCCCGAACGAACGGTGGCCGGGCGTACTGCGCCGCGAGCTTGGCCCGGCATGGTACGTGCTCGAAGAGGGGCTGAGCGGGCGCACGACCGTCCACAACGATCCCATCGAAGGCGACTTGAAGAACGGCCGAAGCTATCTGCGCCCCTGCATGATGAGCCACGCGCCACTCGATCTCATCATTCTCATGCTGGGCACCAACGATCTGAAGTCGCGCTTCGGTCAGCCCGCCACCGAGGTCGCCATGGGCATCGGATGCCTGATCCACGACATCAAGGAGCTTGCGCCCGGGCCGAAGGGGAACGTGCCCGAGATCCTCGTCGTCGCGCCGCCGCCAATGCGAGACGACATCGGCGAATGGGAGGGTATCTTTTCCGGTGCCCAACGGAAGAGCCACCAGCTTGCGCACGAGTTCGAAGTGATCTCGGATTCGCTGGAGGTGCATTTCTTCGATGCGGCAACGGTGATTGCCTCGGATCCCGCGGACGGGTTCCACCTGAGCCGAGAGGCACACGAAGCTCTGGGCGTCAGCCTTGCCCAGGAGGTGCGCGACATCGGGTGGGGCGACTGACATGCCCGACATGCGCTTTGCCCCGCCGAACCCGATCCGTATTGCCGACCGGTCGAGCGGCATGAACGCCACCAGTGTCCGAAGCTACAATGAGCGCCTGGTGCTCTCGCTTCTGTTGCAGAACAAGGGCCTGTCGCGGATGGAGATCGGGCAGCGCACGGGCCTTTCGGCTCAGACCGTCTCGGTGATCGTGCGGTCGCTGGAACAGGAGGGCCTTGTCGCCAGGGGCGAGGCGCAGAAGGGGCGCATGGGTCCGCCGACGATCCCGCTGTCGCTCCACGCGGATGGGGCGTATTCCGTCGGGATCAGCCTTGGTCATCGGCACACCGATGTCGTGCTCATCGACTTTGTCGGCCAGGTCAAGTTCCACGCCGCCCTCCCGGCCGAGGCACCGGTGGCGCCGTCGAACCATTCCGGCCTCGTGGCCACCGTGAACCGCGCGATGTCCGTCCTCCCGGACAAGGATACCGCGCGCATCGCGGGCGTCGGCCTCGCGCTGCCCGAAGATCGCGAGGAGCTGGCGCTCGGCCCCGCGGGCATGACGGAGCGTCTGGATACGATTGGGCAAGAGATTGAGGATGCGCTCGGTGTCGAGGTCTATGTGCAGAACGACATCACCGCCGCGGCCGCGGGAGAGAGCATGTTTGGTGCGGCCAAATCGCTCGACGATTATCTGTTTTTCTATCTGGGTGCGCGGCTGCATCACCGGCTTGTCCTGAACCATCAGATCTTTCAGGGCACCGCCCCGTCGAGCAGCCCCGTGGGCCTGCTCGCGTTGGAAGAAAGCCTCGGCGCCGACCATCCGGATGCCGACGCCGTGTGGGGACGCGGCGAAGACTGGCCGGACTTCGGCGCGCTGCAGGAGCGCTGGATGTCGGACTGCGTGTCGGCCCTCAGCGCCTCGTTGTCCGCGGCTGCGCAGTTCCTGCCGGTCCGGACCGTGATCCTGTCCTCCTACGCGCCACAGCCGGTTTGCGCGGCGCTCACAACAGTGCTCGCCGCGCGCCACGAGGGGATCACCGCCACGCCAGGCGCGCTCCGGGTGTCGCCCAAAGCGATGGGCGCGGCGAGCCTGCCATTCAGTTCAAAGTTCATGGTCGGCTAGGCGATCCGCGCGGAGTGCCCGCCCGTTGATGCGCCTGCTTGTTCAGACGGCCGCGGCAACGGCGCCGGTAACGCCAAGCGGCCCGCCTCACCTGTTGCCGGACGGTCAGAGCCAAGCTGCCGGCGTGCCGTTGCCGGGCACGCTCCCTCGTCTCGCAGGGCGAGGTCCGTTCATGGCCGCCTCTTGGATCGGGCTGTCAGGCGGAATAAGTCTCGCCCCATGGCCAAACTCCTGATCGTCTATCACTCCAAGACTGGCGGCAGCCGGCAGATGGCGGAGGCGGCCGCGACAGCGGCGCGCGAGGAAACCGAAACCGTCCTCCTCAAGGCAGGCGACGCGCAGCCAGAGGATCTGCTTCAGGCGGATGGCTATATCTTCTGCGCGCCCGAAAACCTCGCAGCGATTGCCGGGGTCATGAAGGACTTCTTCGACCGGTGTTACTATCCGGTGCTCGGCCGCATCGAAGGCCGCCCCTACGCGCAGATGATCTGCGCCGGCTCGGACGGAGCCAACGCAGCGCGCCAGACGGCTCGTATCGCCACAGGGTGGCGCCTGCGCGAGGTTCAGCCGGCGCTCATCGTCTGCACGCATGCCCAGACGCCTGAGGCCATCCTCGCCGAGAAGACCGTTCCGCCGGACGACCTGGCGAAATGCAGCGACCTCGGCGCTGCCATGGGCGCCGGGCTGAGCCTTGGGGTGTTCTGACACGGCAGTCGCAGGACGCTCGGGCGTGGTGCGCACCTCGTGGAGCAGTGTCTAGGGCTGCCGGTCCAAGGCGGCCGCATCCGGCATCGGTGCGGGCTTGTGCAGCGCCACGCCGAGCATGACCAGCAGCACACCGACCATGTCGGTCCCGCTCGGGATCTGGCGCAGAACGAGAACGCCAATGAGCGTCGCCGTGGCCGGCAACAAGGCCAGCAGCACGGCGAAACTCGCGCGCGGCAGACGCGCCATGGCCAGTTGATCGCAGACATAGGGGACGACCGACGAGCAGATCCCCACACCGATTCCGGCCAGCACCAGAAGGGGTGCGCCGAAGGCCTCCACCGCCTGCAGCACGCCGATGGGCAGGATAAAGAGAAACGCGGCAGCCATCGCGGCGCCGAGACGCTCGACCCCGCCCGATGCGCCGCGCTCGGAGATCCGGTGCCCGAGCACGATGTATAGGACGAAGAGCGCGCCGTTCAGAAAGGCCCAGAACAACCCGAGGAGGTCGGACGTCAGGGCCTGGCCTTCGGCCGCGAAGAGGGACGGGACGTCGATCAGCAGCGCGACGCCCATAATCGTCACCAGAAAGGCGAGGGCGTTGCGGCCCGTGCGCAGGCCCCAGAGCGCGATGCCAATCGTCCCCACGAATTCGATGGCGGCGACCAGCGAGATGGGAAGCCGGTCCAGGGCGAGATAGAAGGCGGTGTTCATCACGGCGAGACAAGCGCCCAAAGACAGCAGCAACACGCGCTCGCGCGGCGCTGCGTTCCGGAACGTGCGCCATGGCCTCGTGATCGGTGCAAACACCAAAGCCGCCGCGGCGATGCGAAACCACGCAACGCCAAGGACGCCGACCACCGGGAAGAGCAGGACAGCCAGCGCCGGCCCGAGGTAGTGAAACACCGCAGAGACACTGAACCAGACATGGGGAGGCACACCCTCCGACAGGCGGGACAGGGTGTCGGGCGGGCTTGGTCGGGCCTCGGGTGGTTGATCGGTCATCCTTCCATAGTGCAAGGTGGATTAGGCTTCTTATATGGAGGTTGTGCATGCGAACTCGCCAACATGTATCTTCAGTGAAGGGAAGACACGGAGATGACCTTCGATCCGAAGGTGCGGGGCTCGACAGGATTGACGCAGCGATTCTCCGTGAGCTGTGCGCGGATGCGCGCCTGCCCCGCGCGGAACTGGCCCGCCGGGTCGGCCTGTCCGCGCCGAGCGTGGCCGACCGTGTCCGGCGCCTGGAGGATACAGGCGTCATCACGGGCTACGGGGCGCGCATCGACCCGGCCCGCCTGGGCTATGGCCTGACGATCCTGATCCGGGCGCGGCCCTTGCCCGGCGAAATGCGCAACATGATCGAGGCGATCCGGGACACTCCCCAAATCGTCGCCTGCGACCGCGTATCGGGAGAGGACTGCTTTGTCGCCCGGGCACATGTGCGCGATGTGGCCGAAATGGAAGCGGTCATCGACCGGATCGTTCCCTTCGGCGCGACCAACTCCTCAATCGTCCAGTCGACACCCGTTCCCGAGCGGCTTGTGGAACTTTGACACTCCCCTAGGCGGATCCCCGGTGGCGGCGCGGCCAACGCCGTGGTGCGGAACGCGGGGAGGCGCGGGCAGTGAAGCTCATGCCCGCGCGATCACCCCGACGCGTCCGGGTCGCGTCGACCTGCCATCGGGAGGATGCGCCCGGTGCGCGCCTTGTAGCGCGCCCACGCGGCGCCGAAATGGTCGGCCATCATCCGTTCTTCCGGCCCTATACGGTCAAGATAAAGAAGCCCGAAGGCGATCAGTCCGGCCGGGCCAGCCACGGCGTTCCCCAAGAAGAGGAGCTGCGCGCCGGAGATCAGGAAGATCGCCGCGTACATCGGGTGGCGGATCCTGGCATAGACCCCACCGGTCACAAGGCTGTGGGTGTCCCGGAGTTCCAGCACCGGAGACCAGTTGCGCCCCAGATCGGCATGGGACCGCCAGAAGAGCCAAAGCCCCACCACGGCCAGCGCGCTTCCAAGCGCCAGGAGCCAGATCGGCGTGGTGTAGTCGGCAAAGTCCAGCAGAGGCGTCGCGATCTTGAAGGCTGGCAGATAGAGCGCACCCAGGGCGACGAGCGAGATGAGCACCCGCTCCCGCTTTTCGCGGCGCTTGGCCGTGACCGGCAAGGGATCGGCCTCGTAGCCGATGCGCACCGCGATCCAGATAGTGGTCACGGTCAGGAAGAGGACGACGCCGGGGGTCAGCGCCCCGCGCCAGGCGGCCGCTGCCGCAAGGGGCAGGGCGATCACCAAGGGCCGTGCAAGGCGCTTCAAGAGTTCAGTCATCGACGCGTCCTCCTGTTCATGCGTGATACCTGCTTGGCGGGGCAGATCCTGTTCCGGCGCCCCGATAGGGCGCCGGCCTTTCCCGCGGGTACCCTTTGGGGCGCGACATCACCCGATGGCTCCCTGCCGTTCAAGGCGCACGAAATGCGCATAGCTCCCGTTCTTCGCCATAAGCTCGGCATGCGTGCCCTGCTCTGTCGTGCGGCCGGCATCGAGGAACACGACGTGATCGGCCGTTTCGGCCGCCAACAGCCGGTGGGTGACCGCAATCACCGTCCGGTCTGCCGTCAGCGCGCGCATCGCGGCGCGCAGGTTGCGGTCGTCCTCGGCGTCGATCGCCGCCAATGCCTCGTCAAGCAGAATGATCGGGGCGTCCTTCAGAAGCGCCCGCGCGATGGAGATCCGCTGCCGCTCGCCGCCCGAAAGACGGGCGCCGCCTTCGCCGACCTGGGTCTCGAGCCCGTCGGGCAGACGGTCCAACATGCTTCCCAGCCGCGCCGTCCGGCAAGCCTCGTGAAGCGCGTCGTCCGAGGCCTCGGGCTGCGCGAGCCGCACATTCTCGGCGATTGTGCCATCGAAGAGGTAGACGTCCTGAAAGACCATCGACACCTGCGTCAGAAGCGCCTCGGTACCGATATCGCGCAGGTCGACCCCGCCCAGGGTGATGCGGCCCCCGGTGACATCGTGGAAGCGGGGGATCAGCCGCAGGATCGTGCTCTTCCCCGCGCCGGACGGGCCGACGATGACCGTAAGGCCATTTTCGCGCGCGGCGAACGACACGTCGTGCAGCACCGGAGCGGTTTCATAGCCGAACGATACGTCCTCGAAGCTGAGCGCGGTGCCTTGGGGGACGGTCGGGTCGCTGGGCTCCGGCAGGGGCGGGGTCTCAAGCAGGGTCTGCATCCGACGCAGCGTCTCGTCGGCGATCCGCATGGCACCCTGAAGGTCGGCCGCGGCAATCAACGGCTCGGCCGAGCGCAGCCCGAGGACTAGCAAGGCCGCGAGGACCGGCACGTCGACGGCACCGCCAAGGGCACGGTTCACGCCCACCACGAGCAGAAGTGTCAGCGCGGCCTGCACGACGACGACGAAGGCGAGAAGGCCCTTCGCGACCATCGCGATCTGCGCCTGCCCGGCCGCCCGCTGTTCGACAAGGGCGGCGTCAAGGTCATGCGCGGCGGCGACCTCGCGTCCATGGGCGCGCAGAACCGTCTGGGCCTGGGCAAACTCGACGATACGTGCGGTGGCCTCCACCGCCGCGGCATGAACGCGCCCGTCGCTCCGGCTGACAAGCGCGCCCGACCAGAGATAGGCCAGCATCCCGAGCGGGACGGCCACCGCAACCGACAGCGCAAGGCGCCAATCCACGACAGCCATGGCGATCAGAACCGGAACCGGCGTGACGAAGGCCACGATCAGCGGGCGCAGAAGATGCGCCGGCAGGCTCATGATCTCGGTCACGCCCTGGCCCGACAGCACGGCCAGCTCGCCCGCCCGCGTCTCCGTGAACCAGCCGATGGGAAGCTGCGCCACATGGCGCCCGAGCCGGTCAAAGAGGACACGGGCAAGGGCGACGGCGGCCAGATACCCCATCATCTGCGTGCGCCAGCGGAGCAGGACGTAGAGCGCGAACACCCCGGCCAAGGCGGCCCACCAGCGCAGGGCGGCCGACGCGTCGCCCGCAAGCAAGGCTTCGAGAAACGGCATGAGCAGGACGAAGCCGAGGCCGACCAAGGCGCCCTCCAGCGCGAGGCCCGCGACCAGACGGCGGATCGGGGCGCGAAAGCCGGTGCCTGCGACGTCGAGAAGGCGCGGGATCATGCTGCGCGCTCCCCTGCGCGCCAGAGCCGCGCATAAAGCCCGCCCTGCCGGATCAGCGCGTCATGGCTCCCGCGTTCCACGATGCGGCCCTCATCCAGCGCGCAGATCTGGTCGGCGTGGCGCACGGTGGCCAGATCGTGCGCCACGATCAGAAGCGTCCGGCGACCCGACCATGCGGCGAGCGCGTTGCGCAGGGCCTGCGATGTGTCGGCATCGGCGAAGGCGAGCGCCTCGTCGAGCACCAGAACCGGTGGATCGGCCAGCAGCGCGCGGGCGATTGTCACCCGCTGCGCCTCGCCGCCCGACAGCGTGACGTCTTCTCCGATCACAGTGTCGTAGCCGCGGGGCAGCGCTGTGATCCGGTCGTGAATGCAGGCGGTGCGGGCCGCGCCCATCACGGTGTCGAGGTCAGCCTCCCGCGCGCCGAGGGCGATGTTGTCCCGCACGCTGGCGCGCAGCAGACGCACATCCTGGAACACGTACCCGACGCGCGCATAGAGGGTCTCTGGCGCGATCTCCGGCAGCGGGACACCACCCAGCGTGATCTGCCCCGCGACCGGGTCCATGAACCGGGGCAGGAGCTTGGCCAGGGTGCTTTTGCCCGAGCCCGAGGGCCCGATCAGGGCGGTGGTGGTGCCGGGCTCCAGCGCCAGGTCGATCTCCGACAGGACCTTGCGGTCGTCGTCATAGGCGGCATGCACACTTTCGAAGACGATGCGATTGCCTGTCGGCACGCGGGGCGCGTCGGGCCGGGTGAGGACGGGCGCATCCAGAACCTCGACGATCCGGTCGGCGGCCTTGCGGGCCTGCATCACGCCGTGCTGGGCGAAGGAGAGCGCCAGGAACGGCGCCGTCAGCGCGGGCGCCAGGACGATCAGGGCCAGCGCATCGACCGTGGTGATCCATCCCGCTTCCGCCATCGAGAGGCCCAGCCCCGACGCGATCAGGACCGCCGTCAGCGGCGACAGCACGATGTCCGCCGCCGCAGCATAGGACAGCAGGCCGCTGATCCAGTTCCAGAACATCTCCAGAAAAGCCTCTGCGCGGCGCGTGAATCGCGAGAAGGCGCGCCCGGTGCCGCTGAAGGTCTTCACGACGGCAATCCCCTGCACGTACTCGACCGCCGCCGCGCCGATCTGGGCAAGGGCCGTCTCGTAGGCCTGCATCTTCTCGCCATAGCCCCGGAACTGCATCGCATAGAGCGCCATGCCGACGACGACCGGGAAAAGGGAGGCCGGCACGAGCACAAGGTCGCGCCAGGCGAGATAGGCCAGCGCCGCAACCGGCAGGACGATGGCCGAGACCGTCGCAGTGTAGGCATGGCCGACGACATCGTGCAGGGCTGCCACGTCGTCGAGCAGCGTCTTCTTCAGCGCGCCCGCATTGCGCCGGCTGAACCAGGACAGCGGCACCCGCGACAGATGTGCCGCGATCTGGCGGCGGATCGACAATTGCAGGTCGGCATCCGCGCGGTGGGACAGCGCCCCGGACGCGATCAGACAAAAGAGGCGAACCGCCAAGGCGCCACCCGCGATCCAGGCCCACCGGATCGCCTGATCTGCCGGGCCGTCGCCCAACAGAAGGCCGGCCAGTTCGACGACCGCGACGAACGGAACGATCCCCGCAACCGCGCCCACGCCCTGGATCGCGCAGGCAAGGATCAGCGTCGGGCGCACCTCGGCGGTAAGGCGGCGCATGGCCGAGGGTGGGCGCGCCGCGCCGCTCATGCGGGTACCGGTTCGGCGCGCAGCCGCGGTGCGAGCGCCAGGGCCGCCGTGACGACGACAGCCCCCGTCCCGAAGGTCGCGGCATAGCCGAACGCATTGGCCACGAGGCCTGAGGCGATCATGCCGAGCATCGAAACCAGCCAGAAGAAACACAAAAACAGCGAGAAGTCCGTGCCCTCGCGACCGTTCTTGCATCGCGCCATGTAAAGGAGGTTGGTCATAACACCCGAAAAACTGAAGGCCAGAAAAATGCCGGCGACCGAGAGCGCCGCGTGGATGCGAGACAGATCGAATGCGCTCGCCGCGGCACCATAACCAAGCACGATGACAATTGTGACACAGCCGATCGGGATCATCGTGGCCTGCCCGTAGCGGCGAACGCTCCAGGCGCCGATCGGCCCGCCGGTCAGCATCGCGATGCAACTGAAGACGCCGTTGATGACGCCGATCTCCTCGACGGTGTATCCCAGATCGACAAGCCGCGGCTGCATCATGCCGACGCCCATCCCGAGCCCGATGGCAAGCGGGGTGACGAAGAGCAGGACATCGCGGTTTTCGGCGTCGGCGAAGAAGGCGCGCAAGCCGAGCGTCACCCGGGCACCGCTGAGCGAGCCCGGCCGGTCCGAAACCGTGAGCCCGGGGAGTGTGAGCAGGACAAGCGCGGCCGCCATCGTCAGCATAGCGCCGGCCCATCCCGTCGCCCCATAGACAAAGAGCAGCCCCGTCGCGCCCATCAGCGCCCCGATGGCCCCGCCCGCGGGCAGAAGTGCTGCGCCCCAGGGTCGGCTGCCGGTGTCGAGGCGTTCGACGGCGAGGCCCAGGATCGTCGTGCGCATGGTGGCCCCGCCGACCGAAATCGCGACGGCCAGCGCGATGATCGCGATCATGTCGCGGCTCGCATCGAGAAGGGCCGCGATGGCGGCGAGGCCCGCCATGCCCAGCATCGAGGCCAGCATCCAGTATCGCCGCCGGTCCATTCCGCGGGGCGCGGGACGGTCAAGCAGCGGTGCCCAAAGGAAGGCCAGGGCAAACGGCAGATAGACGAGCGCCGTGAAGCCGATCACGGTGAGCGAGGCGCCGGCCTCCCGCAGCATGACGGGCAACCCGACGGCGAAGAACGACATGGGGATCGTCGCCGTCGCGTTGAGCGACATGAGGGCAAGGAGAAGCCGCATCGCGATCAGAACCGCACGTTGAGGCCGACGCCGACCTGCCGCGGCGCGCCCGGAATGCCGATGGAGGCGAGCCCGCCGGTCGGCGTCTGCCCGAAGAGGAACCCGCTTTCGGCATAATCCTCGTCGAAGGCGTTCTCGACGAAGGCGTAGACCTCGAGCGCGCCGCCTTGCCATCCGACGCGCAGATCGACGACTTCGTAGGAGTCGAAGGTGAAGTTGTTCTGCGGATCGGCCGCGCGCTCGCCGACATAGCTGTATTCGGCGCGGGCGGAGAAGGTCCCGTCGCGCCCGAAGAGCGTCAGGTCGTCGCGATACTCGGCGGCGATGCTGAACGTGACATCCGGCGCAAAAGGCACCTCGTTGCCCTCCTCCACGGTCGGGTCGTCGGAGCCGGTGATCTCGGTCTCCAGCAGGGCGAGCGATCCGCCGAGCGCGAAGTTTGGCGTCACCTCATAGGCGGCCTCGACTTCGAGGCCATAGGTCTCGGTGTCGATATTCTCGATCACGCCCTGATTGGCGAGCACGTCGAAGACCTGCACATGCTCGTTCTCGGTGTCGTTGAAGAACGCCGAGGCCGACAGATAGAGCCGGTCGTTCAGCGTCGTCCCGCGGATGCCGATCTCGGCGGTATCGGTGATGGCCGTTTCGTAGCGGCTCACCGAGCCGCCGAACGGCTGATCGGTATCGGCGAGTTGAAAGCCGCCGGACTTCGCACCGCGCGCAAGCGTGGCGAATGCCGTCATATCGGGTGTGATGTCGTATGTCAGACCGACCCGCCCGGTGACGAAATCGAACGACTCGCTTCCGCTGTCGGACGAATCCATCCCAAGCGTGCCGCCGGATTGATCGGTGAAATCGGAAGAAAACTCCTTCTCCTCCAGCGTGTAGCGCAGCCCGCCGAAGATCGCGAGGCGATCCCCGATCGGTTGCGTGAGTTCGCCGAAGGCCGAGTAGCTTGTCGTGGTGAAGGTATTGTCGAACGTGCCGTTGATCGCGCCGGTGAAGTTGAAGAGCAGATCGAAGTCGAGCTCGGCCCGGAACGCGTTCACGCCGACGACGTAGACGAGGCCCCCGGCCGTTTCGCCGTCCAGCCGGAACTCCTGCGAGATCTGGCGGTCCTCGTCGCCGATCTCGCGGAAATCCGAAGTGGGATCGTTGAAGAACTCCGGGGGCAGCCCCGTGATCGCGCCGAGCAGCAACCCGTCGCTGTCATCGGCGCGGTAGAACGTCTCGTATTCCTGATAGCCCGTGACCGAGGTCAGCGTGGCAAAGCCGAGGTCATGCTCCACCGTCAGGCCAGCGCCGCGGGCCCGAAACTCGTATTCCGGCTCAATGTCGAGGAACGCGCGCGGAAAGTCGGAGTCCTCAAGATAGACGCCCTGCGTGGCGACCTCGTCATAATCCTCATAGCGCAGGAGCAGGCGCACGTCGGTCGCCGCGCTGGGCTGCCAGAGCAGCTTGGCGGATGCCGTGGCGAGATCTTCGCCGCGCAGCACCTCGTTGCGGTTGATATCGTCGATGTCGCCGTCGCGGGTTTCGAACTTGAGCGCCACGCGCCCAGCGACGGTCTCGCTCAGCGGGCCGCTGGCGATCGCGCGCAGGCGGGCGTAGTCGTCGGACCCGGCTTCGAGCCCGAGCAGAAACTCCGGCGTGAAGGTCGGATCGGCGGTGATGACGTTGATCGCGCCTGCCTGCGCATTGCGTCCGAACGTCAGGTTCTGCGGCCCGCGCAGCACCTCGACCCGGTCGACATCGAGAAACTCCCGGTCCTGCGAGCGCACGGCGAGCGGCACACCGTCGATGAAGACCGGGGCCGAAGCATCGTCGGCCGAGAGGGGAAAGAACGACCCGACGCCGCGGATGTTGGGAATGTTGCTGCCCCGCAGACCGGTATCGCCCAGGTTCAGGCCCGGCGTTACGCGGGCAAGGTCGTTGACGTCTCGGATCCGCCGATCCTCGATGCTCTGAGCGGATTGCACGCTGATGCCGAACGGAACGCGCTGCAGCGGCTCTTCGATCTTGCGCGATTCGACGACGATCTCGTCGAGCACAAACGGCGTTTCCTGCGCCGATAGGGAGGTTGCCGATAGCGTAGCGGTCAGCAGTGCCGTGCCGGAAAGAAGGCTCGTGTGGAGTGTGGATTTACGTCGTGTCATGCTTTGTCCCCCGATGCGCGCAGATCATCGCGCCAAAGCGTTCCTGAGTCGATTAGTCGGGATTATGCGGCCCGCTCAAAACGCTATGCGGTCCGATCAGTTTTCCTGGGCGCCGCCGGGGGTTACTCCGAACCGGCGCCGGAACGCCGTCGAGAAGTTCGAGATATGACCATAGCCTGCGATTCCAGCGGCTTCTGCGATCGTGCCACCCTCGGCCAGGGCGGCACGCGCGGCCAGCAGCCGGGCTTCGCGGATCGAGGCGAAGACGGAAATGCCGAAGCGATCCCGGTAGCTGCGCGTCAGCGCCGGCACGCTCATGCCCGTCTCGACGGAGAGGCTGGCAAGCGCGTAGGGCGCGCCCGGTTCCGCCAGAATGCGGTCGCGCAACCGGTCGAGCGCGGCGTCGACCTGTCGGCGCCGGACCGGCCGCGCGGCGGCAATCGCCCGTGGCGCGGCTTCGGTGGCGACCCGCTCCAGCAAACCGAAGGCCAGCACCTCGATCCGCAGGAGGCGCATCAGCGGGTCCGCGGTGTGGGTGAAAAGGCCCGCGAAGTCCGGCGCCAGCCCGTTCTTGATGCCGAGCGCCAGGCTCGCCGTCCCCTGTGTCAGGCGCGAGACCGCCTCGGCGATGGTCGGGTGCGAGATACGGTCGGTCTGCGCATGGATCTTCACCAGCCGCGTGCGCTGCCCCACCTTGGTGCGGGTCGAGATCATCGTCCGGTCCGACAGCGCCACCATCGTGGCGTTGCCGGAGCGAAACTCCACCGTCCGGCTCGGCGACAGATCGGCCTGCACGGGCGCGCCGCCGACGGGGATCGCGATGGTGACCGATTTCGGCACCGTCCCGCATTGTTCGGCGTCGAACTCGGACACCAGATCCGACAAGGCCACCGACAGGCCCGAGGACGTTTGATAGACTTCTAGAGACCCGGAATAGGGAACGCTCATCTCCGGCGTTTGTGCGCGGTAGGTTCCGCCGATGCTGCGCGCCAGATCCGCGAGGCGCGACGCGCTCAGTTCCCCGTCAATCCGAATGCTCATGTCTCCGACCGCCCTGATCGTTCACTCCGGCTCAGTCGTCAGTGGCGGGCTAGGGGCTCCCTCGGACAAAGATGATTTTGTCATATCACCGACCCCGCGCCAGTCAAAGCCACGGCGGCGCCGCGCCGCCATCGGTGCGCTGCTTGGCGAAGGCCGGCCGACGCGCGCCCTATACGTTCGTGCTCTGATGAGGGGGATCGACGGCCACGACACGAACGCCCATCGGGGATCTGCGCCGCATGAGGCGAAGCCGTCGGCCCCACCGGGCGCGCCGCGCAGAAAGATAGCTGTTTCGCGGTGCCACGCCCCGTTCTGGAAGGGCCGTCCAACGGAAGACAAAGGAGGCGTCGTCACGCGATGGGCGCGCCGCCAATGTCTGGTTTTCAGTTGATTTGACAAAGCAACAGGGCGAGCATCGGCTATGGGAACATCCGCGCTGAACATCGTCGAGAAAGATCGGCTGCCGGTTTTCATTGACGGCAACGAGTTTCTGATCACCGCGCGCGATCTGTCGAGGTCGCACACCGTCGCCCAGTTTATCCACGATCACGTTGGCCGGTCGGCGCGGCAGGCCTGCGGGGAGGGCGGGTGCGGCGCCTGCGCTGTGATCGTGACATCGCCGACGACCGATCCGGACAATCCGGAGGGGATCGTGCTCCGGCGCTTTCCCGTCGCCGCGTGTATCACCCCCATCGGCGATCTCGCCTTCGCCTCGGTGAGCACGCCCCAGGGCCGCGCCGACGGCCCGCATGCGGGCTTCACCCCGGCGCAGGAAGCCCTCGTCGCCACCAACGGGGCGCAGTGCGGTTTCTGCACCGGCGGCATCGTCAGCGTTCTCGACAGTACGTGTTCCGGGCAGGGGTGCTCGACCGCCGATGTCGAGGCGCTGCTCGACGGCAATCTGTGCCGATGCACCGGATATCGCGCGATCTCGGAAGCGGCCCAGATGCTGTGTGACGATTACGATGGCGAGAACGCCACCCTGGCGCGGGAGATCCGGGCGCAGGCCCGAGGGTATCGGGCGCGGGCAGAGGACCCGTCCACCTTTCCGCAGGCCCTCTACGATGCCTATCGGGACTTTTTCCGCACCCCGGGTGTGGACGGTGTCGCGTTGGTCGAACGCTCCAGGAATGTCGGCACCGTGGACGGGGCCGACCGCCCTGGGCTGGGCGGCGGCGTTCTCTACTCGCATGTGCGCCCGTCGTCCGTGTCGGCGCTGGCGCGCATCTACGGCGGCGCGCCGAATTCGATTGCGGTCCAGGCGGCGGGCGGTGCGGACCGGTGGGAGCGGCGGCGCCTTCTGTCTGCGGGCTACACCGACGCCGCCTATGACGAGGAAGAGGCCAGCCGCCACTATCACCACACCGTCTCGGTGCGCGATGTTCCGGAGCTTCGGCGGCTGAAACTCCGCGCCGACGGCAGCCTTGAGATCGGAGCGGCGACTACGATCTCGGCGCTTCGCGGCATTGCTGACACCCTGGTCGCAGACTTGGCCGACAGGCCCCGTGCGGTGGAGCGCCATCGCGTGGCGCTCGATGCCCTCACGACGCAGACCCGCTACTTCGCCAACGAAACGGTGCGCCACAGCGCGACCATCGGCGGCGGTCTCGTGTCGTGCCATTTCCTGTCCGATATGGTTCCGGTCTGGCTGGCGCTCGATGTGCGCGTCGATCTCTTCTCCCGCCGCGGAGGCGCGCGCACGTGCAAGGTGCGCGATCTGGTCGATGTCGCGGCTGGGCGCCTCAGGCTGGCCGAAGATGAGATCGTGGTCGCCCTCGTGCTGCGGCCCCGCGATCCAGGCGCCTTTGTGGCTGAGGCGTTCAAGCAGGCCATCCGGCGGACCGACTCGATGGCGCTCGTCAGTGCCGGGATGTCGGCGGAGCGCGACGGGCAGGGCAGGCTGCAGAATGTGTGTTTGGCGTTCGGCGGTCTGGGGGCGCCGGGGCTGCGGGCCAGCCGCGCGGAAGCCGCTCTGGAGGGGGGTATGCCCACCGGCGACGCCACCCGCGTTGAGGCGGTGCTCGACGCGTTGCAGGCGGAAGTCGCAGAACTCAACGTGCGCGCGCTCCCGCCGGACATGCGCACCTACCAAAGCCGCGTCGCGGCCGGCTTCCTGCGGCGCTTCCTGCTGATGGCGGCGCCTGAAGGCGAACGGGAGGATGCCCCGGGCCGTTTGCGCCAGCCTCCCTGCCGCGGGCGGCAGGTCTACGCCGAGGAGCAGATCAGCGACGCGATTGTCGGCCGGGCCATGGTGCACCGCTACGTGCCGCACCATGCCAGGGGCGACACGCGTTACACGGTCGACGCGCTGCTGCCGGAGGACGGGCTGCATGCGGCAATCGTCCCCGCCCCCGTGGCGAGCGGCACGTTGACGGGGATCGACGACAGCCTTTGCCGGAACGACAGGGACTTCGTGGGCCTCGTGACCGCGCAGGACGTGCCAGGCAGCAATGTGCAGGGGCATATGGTGCATCCGCTGGCGGAGGAGGAGATCATTTGTTCGGGCCGTATCACCCATCACGGCCAGCCCGTGGCCCTGGCCCTCGCGCGGACTCAGGCGGCGGCGCGCACGGCGGCCGCCCGGGTGCGGGTGATGGCGGATGCCGACGACGCGCCACCGATCCTGACCTTCGATGACATCGTCAGCCGGCAAAGCTGGTTTAGCTTCGAGCATGACGCGCAGGATCCCTCGCGCGAGGCGCGCGAGCGGCGGTTGACGCGCGGCGATCCGGTTGCGGCGTTCCAGATCGCCGCCGCGGCGCCGGACAGCTATGCCATCCTTGATGGCGAGGTCGAGGTGGGCGGCCAGTCCTGCTTCTATCTGGAGCCGCAATGCGCGGTCGCCTATCCGCAGTCGCAGGGCGGGGTGCGGATCGTGTCGTCGACGCAATCGCCTGCCCATGTGGCGCGTTATGTGGCCTCGGCGCTGGGCGTGGCCGAGCACCGCATCAACATAGAGGCGGGATTCATCGGCGGCGGTTTCGGCGGCAAGCAGACGCGCAGCGCGTCCTTCGCCGCGATGGCAGCGCTTGCCGCGCGCCATGTCGACCGGCCGGTGAAGCTGGAGCTGCCCCGGGCGACGGATATGGCGCTGGTTCCAGGGCGCAGCCCATACCGCGCGCAGTATCGTATCGCGCTGGAGCGTCAGACCGGCGCCATCGCCGCGCTCGAGGTCGACATGATGATGAACGGCGGCGCGGGCGAGGATTACTCGCCGTCGATCGCCGAGACCTCTGTCTTCTTGATCGACAACGCGTATTTTCTGGAAAATGCCGCGATCCGCGCCCGTTGCGGCCGCAGCAACCTGCCGGCAGGCTTCACCGCCACCCGCGGCTACGGCAAGCCGCAGACCGGCGCCATCATCGAGACAATCCTGGATGAGGCCGCCGCCCGCATCGGCCTCGATCCGCAGGACCTGCGCGCGCGCAACCTCTACCGCCGCGGGCAGTCGGCCCTCGCAGGCACGCCTATCGACGACGATGTGTTGCGCGCCTGCTGGGAGGGGGCCGTCGGCCGCCGCTACGCCGACTGGCGGCAGGAGCGCACCGCCTTCAACCGGACGCATCGGCACCTGAAGCGAGGCGTCGCGGGGGTGCCGTCGAAAGGCAATATGGGGTTTCTGGAGGCGGCCGACATCAATCGCGGCGCGGCGGTCGTGCGGATCCACTCCGACGGGTCGATCCGGGTGTCGCATTCCGGGGTCGAGATGGGCCAGGGCCTGAACACGAAGATGTGCCAGGTGACCGCTCAGGCCCTCAAGGTGCCCATGGAGCGTGTGGCCATCGACACAACGCGCACGGCCGATCTGCCGAACACCCCCCCGACGACCATGGTCGCGACGGATATGATCGGGGCCGCGATCCTGAAGGCCTGCGACTCGCTGCTCGAAACGCTGGCCCGCCATGGCTATCCGGCCAATGCCGATTTCACCGCCACCGTGCAGCGCTGCTACGAGGACGGCCTGCCGCTTCAGGCCTGGGGCGAGATGCAGGAGCCGCGCCTGCGCTTCGACTGGGAGCAGCAGCAGGGAGACGTGTCGTACTTCTTCGTCTGGGGCGCTGCGCTGAGCGAAGTCGAGGTTGACGCGGGAACCGGCTCCTGGCGGATCTTGCGGGCGCACATAACGCAGGATTGCGGTAAGTCGCTCAACCCGGTTCTCGATGTCGGACAGGTGGAGGGTGGGTTCGCGTTTGGGCTGGGCTATGCCCTGCTGGAGAAGATGATCTACCGGCCGGACGGCTCGCTTCTGAGCGACAACGTCTCGTCCTACAAGATCCCGTCCATCGACGATATGCCGCGCGACTGGACGGTCGAGATCCTGCAGGAGACAGCCGGCCCGCCAGGCCGCCGCGGCCTGCACAACTCCAAGGGCGTGGGCGAGGCGAACATCCAGCTCGGCTTCTCGGCCTATTTCGCCGTCAAGGATGCGATCCGCGAGATCCGCCGGGATCGAGGGCTCGATCCCAACGGGTTCAGCCTGCCGTTCCCCGCCATGACGCACGATATCTTGCGGGCCTGTGCCGACGGCTGACCGGCATTGACCGGGATCAACGTCGGCCTCTGCAGGATCCTTCTAGGGTGTCCGCAATTGGACCAACCAGGAAGGTATAGCAATGGACAGCGGCGCGACGCAGACCGAACCGACTCTCATCCCACTCGACCAATTGAAGCGTGGCGATGTCGCCCGGGTCGGCGGCAAGAACTCGTCTCTGGGCGAGATGCTGCAATCGCTCGGGGCCGAGGGCATTCGGGTTCCGCCCGGCTTTGCGACGACAGCCGAAACCTATCGCCGTTTCATCCGCGAGAATGGGCTGGACGAGATAATCGCGCCGATCCTGGACGATCTCGCGGCCGGAAGAGTGACGCTGGCGGAAGCCGGCCGCACCATCCGCAAGACGATCGCGGCCGCCGACTGGCCCGCAGACGTCGCCGAGGACATCTGCGCTGCCTACCGCACCCTGGGTGAGAGCACCGGGCAGGACACCCCGTCCGTCGCCGTCCGTTCCAGCGCCACCGCCGAGGATCTTCCGGAGGCCAGCTTTGCCGGTCAGCAGGAGACGTTTCTGAATGTGCGCGGTGAGGCGGCGCTGCTCGATGCGTGCCGCCGCTGTTTTGCTTCTTTGTTCACCGACCGCGCGATCACCTATCGCCAGATCCAGGGCTTCGATCACCTCGAGGTCGCGCTGTCCGTGGGCGTTCAGATGATGGTGCGGTCCGATCAGGGTGGCTCGGGCGTGATGTTCTCGCTCGACACCGAAACCGGGTTCGACAAGGTGGTGCTCATCACTGCTGCCTGGGGCCTTGGCGAGACCGTCGTGCAAGGCACGGTGGATCCCGATGAGTACCAGGTCTACAAGCCGTTCCTCGACCGTCCGGAGCTGACGCCCATCGTGCAGAAGACGCTGGGCGCCAAGTCGATCAAGATGATCTACGACGACCGCGCCGCAGGGACGACGCGCAATGTTCCGACCTCGAAGCGCGAGCAGCGGTCATTCGTGCTGGGCGATGCCGAAATCCTGGAGCTTGCGCGCGCCGCCGCAACGATCGAACGCCATTACGGCCAGCCCATGGATATGGAATGGGCGCGCGACGGCGCGGATGGCGAGCTGTTCATCGTGCAGGCGCGGCCCGAGACCGTGCAATCGCGCGCCGATGCCGGCGTGATGAAATCCTACGAGGTGAAGGGCGCCGGGGAGACGCTGGTCACCGGGCTGAGCGTCGGCGCCGCGGTTGCCATGGGCGAGGTTTGTCTGATCGAGGACGTTGCCGACATCGACAACTTCGTGGATGGATCGGTGCTCGTCACATCGACGACGGACCCCGACTGGGTGCCGATCATGAAGCGGGCGGCCGCCATCGTGACGGATCACGGCGGCCGTACCTCGCACGCGGCTATCGTCAGCCGCGAACTGGGGGTTCCGGCGATCGTGGGCACGGTGAAC